>JAVERJ010000159.1:0-5059 GCA_034007185.1 Candidatus Carbonibacillus sp.
GGACGATCCATGCCAGAGATGATCAAAATGTGGGTATGGCTTCTTTTATGGGCGTTTGCCTATATGGGGGGGTGGTTGGCGCCGTTTATGGTTCAAGAGGTCCGAAAAGCATCCGTGTCTGCCAATTATTCTTCGCTGTATTTTTGGGAAACGACGCGCGTTGTCTCCCGTTGGATTTTTTATACCGTCTCTGCGCTTGGCGTGTTGCTCATGCTTAAAATGGATCCAGTCTTATATATCTTACCCCGCCCTTATATGCCATGGATGATTCTCGGTTTTTTATACGGAGCAGGTTGGTTGCATCTTCAATCATCCAGACGCCCACACAGGTTTCGCATGTTAGCACTTATCTTTGCTGCCTATACCCTTTATGTTGTTGCAACGCTATTAGAAGAAACTTTTCCGCTGCTGTACACCATCGTATCGGATGTGTTGGATAGCGCTCAGAGACTTGAGAGGGACGCCCAACTCATACCGGATCTTTTAAAACTGATCCACTGGTCCATCGACGTATCTCTTTCGCCATGGGCAGCAGTTGTTACGGTCACTGCCAGTATCACTGCGGCAATCGTACGTGAAGAAATCCATGTCTATTATCGCTGGTTTCAGGTGCGTTATCGAAAAGATAAAGGATGTGAAGGCGAGGTCATCCGATCATGGGGACTTATACGTGGGCGGTCATCTTAGGGCTTTTTTATGGTTTTTTAAGTCGCTTGACAATGCTTAAAACGGATTTTCGGCAATATCCGACCTATCATCATGGCAAAGTAATCCATCTATCGCTTGGTTTTATTGCTGCAGCACTCGGTGCGCTCGCTGTTCCGGCTTTACTCGAAAAAAATTATACTGCTGTTACCTTTTTAGCATTGGCGGCTCAGCAGTTTCGGGATGTGCGTAACATGGAACGCGAGACACTCAGTCGTCTTGATCAAAATGAGCTTGTTCCACGAGGCAGCGCGTATATCGAAAATATCGCTATGATCTTTGAAAGTCGTAATTACATTGTTATTTTTACCGCTCTTCTCGTTTCTTTGGTGACGATCAGTATAGAAAAAACGTGGGGAACAGTGTGGGGAACGCTGCTTGGCTTTATCTCTGGCGGATTGCTTTTGTTGATCAATCAAAAGATGCTCTGTGCTTATCACGTAGAAGATTTGGCGGATGTGACGGTTGGACATGTAGATGTTCATCAAGCGGATATATGGGTCGATGGTATTTATATCATGAACGTCGGTTTGAAAGCCAATCAAGAGATCATTAAAGCGCGTGCAGTTGGTATTGTGATTCATCCGCACGACCTAACAGCCCAAGTCACACTGTCAAATCTGGGGCAACGTCAGGCCATCTTACATGATGCTTCGACCATCTTGGGTGTGTACCGTGATACCGGGGAACCGGCACTTGTACCTTTAATTAAACGGAATCTTACTGATGGACGAATCGGTGTTTTTCTCTTACCTGAGGAAAAAGATGTAGAAAAAGCAAGGCGCGTCGTTGCGAAAGTCGCTATTCTTGAATCGGCTTTGCGTCTGCCGATGAAAGCATCTGCTCGTCGGCGCGCATTGTAGTATGTGTTAAAATGGGTGTCGCATAAAGAATATGCGTTGTATTTGATCAAAAGAAAGGTGAACGATGTGGATCGTCAAACATGGGTCGGATCGATCTTGGCCGTCATCACAACACAAAAAGAGCGTGTACAAGGCGGTGCACCTATTTTTATTGTTGATAACCTTGATGAGCTAGAAAAACTATCTTTTACATTAGAAAAAATTTTAGATGCCGAAGTTCATGCGCTTAACCAGGAGACGTATATTGTTGTGCGCCATGGTTAAGATGAACGAAACGATATTTTGAATCATGCATCGTCAATGTTTAATAACGATCGATTGTGCACTATGGCATGGACAGTGCTCCTGTCAATCGTCAGTGAAAACGTCATAACACTTGATTCTGCTTCAAGCTTTTTTACCAAGAGGATGCGATGAACTGTGGACACACTAAGCGTCAAAGATTCATGTTCCTTCTGTCCCATCCGGTTTCCCAGACAACGCAATTAGCTCACGATAAATATAAATCGATGCACCGTCTTTTATCGTAATAACCCCCCTTTTAAAAGTTGCCACAACAATTGAATGTAGTTATCGGGATCAAATCCTGAATGGTACACAAAGCATTCATGTGCGATATGCTCGATCATACCAACGATGAAGCGTGAAACAATCTCTGGATTTAACTCCGACCGAAATATACCATCTTTTTGGCCTTTTTCAATTATATTTTGCACGAACACATAATAATCGCTGCGTAGATATTGTTCGGCTTTCCAACGAGTTTCGTCTATCGCACTGATAGCACTAAAAATAGGAATGATGTCTTTGTAACTTTCCATCACGCGAAGTGCAACTGTGATCGAAGTCATAAGATCTTCTAGGACATCCTTATTGTTAATTTCTGCTTGCACACGGGAAAGAATTTCTTGTTGCATCTCTTGCGCAAGAGCGATAACAAGGTCAAGCTTGGTTGGAAAATACAAATAAAATGTGCCCTGGGCAACGCCAGCTTGTTTGACAATGTCGGAAACTTTGGCATCCTCATATCCTTTCTCTGCCATAACGCGTCGTCCAGCCTCAATCAAGTCTCGGTAACGCTTTTGTTGACGATTCATGTTTTAACCCTCTCTTTTGAGAATATACCACGACCCATTACCCAAACCAATCGGCGTCCCGTTACTGGTTTTAACGAAATATGTAAGTTAACACGCGTATTCGATGGAAGAGTACAGGCAAAGGCGGCCGCGCGCCTTAACCGGAGGCTATGCCTTCCGATTTCCGCACTTGGCGACCGCCTTTATAGCACCGCCTTTTTTGCAAAGCCGATCTCGCATCTTCAATCCTTAGTTTAAACAGAAAAACGTTAAAAATGCAAGGCTGGGCCATATTGCTCTCGATGCACGTAGTGCCACCGCTGCCGCGAGAGGAATCCCAGCCCCAGCCCTACGCCTGACCAGGCTAAAAGCCAAAGGGCGTCTCCCTCCCATGCTCCCCCGTAGCTACCGAACATGGCGGCGCGCAGACCCTTTACCAGATGAGTAACCGGCAGGAGGGGATGCACTGCCTGGTAGAAGGGCGTAGAAAGCTCTATCGGGAACACCCCGCCCGCAGCCGACAATTGAAAAACAAGGAATACCACCGAAACAAGCTTTCCTGCATCTCCCAACAGCATGACAAGACCAAGTGTTATACTCAGAAAGCCAAAGCCTCCGGCGAGCAGCATCAAGTAGTACCCCTCCAGGTGGCGCACTGGCACGCCAAAGCCAAGCCAGATAACTAATGATAGAAGAACGACTGCTAGCAGAATGACTAACACAGGAACAACATATTTGCCTAGCACTTGAAGCAGAAAAGGTATACGTTTAAAGTCCTCGGGTAGTACTGTTGCGCGGAACAAGAACGTGGCAATCAAGGCGCCAATCCAAAGCGCAAGCGCCATGAAATAAGGTGACAGGGACTGGCCGTTCGTTTCCACGGCGACCTGCTTTACGCTCTGGACATTTACAGGATTGGCCAAAACGTGAGGATTGGCTTTGATTTCCGGCAAGGTGAAGGAGCTTCCTTCCAGTCCCCTAGCCAGCGTTCGCATCCCAGCGGCCAAATCCACTGCGCCGTTGTTAAGGCGTTCCAGAGCCTCGGACAAAGCTTGCCCCTTTTGTGTTAAAGTCTCGGCCCCTGCTTCGGCCTGGTGCACCCCGCGGGACAGGGATTCCCCGCCTTCGCTCAAACGGGTGATCCCGGTGACAAGCTGATTCACACCTTTGGATAGGCGTTCGGCCCCCTCAACCAAAACGGCGGCGTTCTTGTCCAAAGCGTTCCATTCCTGATCGGCAACACCGCTGCGGTCAGAGAGAGAATGAACATCCAATTGCATGGCTTTTGCTCCCTCGAATAGGCGTCGCGCTCCGGCGTTGAGCTCTTCGCTCCCCTTTCTTGTCTGGTATAGACCTTGCGTGAGGGTGTTTGTCCCCTCGCGAAGCGAAGGCAATCCTTCGCGAAGCTGCGCCTGGGCCTGCGCTAAGTTTTTCCCGCCCTGAGCTGCCTGCGCCAGCCCTGCGGCCAACGCCTCACTTCCCTCTTCCAACCTTTTCATGCCTTCCTTCAGGCGCGTGACATCTTGCTCGGCGTTCCGGGCTGCAAGCAGGATCGCCTGCCACCGTTCCCGGTTGACTTCTGCCGACACACGTTTCGCAAGCTCGTCGGCCGTACGCTCGAGGATCGTGGTGGCTACGTAGTTCATACCCTGGTCGATGACCACCTGAACAGCAGCCGTTTCTGTTCCTGAAAAAACCATCGTTGAGAAGTCTTGAGGAATCACCAGATAGCTGTAAATCTCTCCTCTCCGTAACGCTTCGCTGGCCTCCGTGGGGTTGGCAAAGCGTCGAAAGTTCAACGGTTTTTCTTCTATGAATTGCGAGGCGATTTTCTCTCCTAGATGTACCGTCTCCCCGTTTATCGTTCCCCCCTGATCGAGGTTCACCAGACCTACAGGAAGATTGTGAAGTTCTCCGTATGGGTTCCAGATGCTACTCAAATACATGAAAACGTACAAGGTAGGGATAAGGGCAACAACGATGGCAGCGAGGGTCAGACGTTGATACATTTTAAAAAGACCTAATTCCATTTGAATCACTTGAGCCAGAGAGGCAATGCTCTTCCGCATGTTATCACTCCTTTCTTAGAGTAGCGCACCAATAAGCGAATATTGATTAAAGCCATACTAAGGAATCTTTTCCAAAAAGCGATCTAAAATATCTGCAAATCTATCTGGTTTTTCAAGCATAGGGCTGTGCCCGCTCTCTTCAATAATGTTGAGATGTACATTTGAAAATAAGTGTATATTTTGCTTCCATGGTTCTATAGGAGTAACCCTGTCTTGCTGGCCCCATACCAGAAGTACAGGGCAGCGAATTTTGGGGAGCAACGGTTTTATGTTGTAATCGTCAGCATTCCTTGCTAATCTAACCATGTTTATGAAGTTGCGTTTATCACTAAAAAAATCGCAGTAC
>JAVERJ010000160.1:0-4953 GCA_034007185.1 Candidatus Carbonibacillus sp.
GCTGCACTGCCTAAGAAGCATGTTGCGCGCTCGATGTTACAACTTCCGGAAAAAAATGGTATGATCTTAATCATGGGCGGGGGCATGGGTATGATGGATGATGCTGAAGCCCTAGTTAAAGCGCTTTTGTCACTTCAAGAAAGGTTTACCGTTATTTTTATTGCTGGGCACAATGAACGGTTGCGGAAAAAATTATCTATTTGGCGCGCGCAATCCCTTCCTTTAGAGGACATGCATCGCCTTGTGATCACAGGCTTTACAAAAGATATTGCTCTTTTCATGGCTGCCAGCGATATGATCATTACGAAGCCTGGCGGGTTGACGACATCAGAGGCTATCGCCTCCAAACTCCCGATGATTTTATTTAAGCCGCTTCCTGGACAAGAGGAAGACAACGCGCTTTTTTTAAGTGAACTCGGTGTGGCTCGGATGGCTCGGTCGATCGATGATGTTGTTCATCATGTCCACACGTTCTGGCACGAACCGCTGATGATGAAAGCGTTACAAGACCAATTGCAGCGAATGGATTTTGGTCGTGCGGCGTATGAGGCCGCAACACTTATTCTTCAGTCGTTATCCCGTCCCAAAGTGCGCCGCATTTTGTCCCAAGAAGAGGAAAGGGAAGCGTACGGTGTTGAGATATTAGATGATTTTGGGGATGTTTTACCAAAGCACGGGACATCATGATAAAAGCACCATAAAGAAAGGTTAGGCTTTCATGTTTAAACCAAAATACTTCCTTCATTCCGTATATGATCTTGACTTTAATGCGCTCAAACGTTTAGGTATCCGTGGCATCATTGTGGATCTCGATAACACACTTTTAGAGTGGGATCGTGATACGGGGACAGAAAGACTCCACCAGTGGTTTGAATCAGCCAAGGCCGCCGGCATCAAAGCCATTCTTGTTTCAAATAGCAAAAAACCGCGTGTTTCTAAAATTGCCGAGCCATTTGGTATTCCGTACATTGCGTTCGCCAAAAAACCACTCCCCTTTGCTTTCCGAAAAGCGTTACACCTTTTGAACCTTCCCAAAGAGGCCGTTGTGGTCATTGGAGATCAAGTGTTGACCGACATCTTAGGTGGGAATATGTACGGATTTAAGACCATTCTTGTCGCACCGCTTTCGCAAAAAGATGGATTTGTAACACGCATCAATAGAAAGCTAGAGCGGTTTATTTTGCGCATGTTTGTCAAACAGTTACCGGATGCAGCTGGTATCGATCATTCGTCTCATCTGGAAGGAGAGAAGGATCGTGCACGCTAAGACATGTCCCGGATGTGGTGCGCCTTTACAAAGCGATGATCCGCATGCAATCGGTTATATTCCGCAAGAACAACGTGATGCAGAAGGGGCTTTGTGTCTACGCTGTTATAAGCTCATCCACTACGGTGAAATTATCACGTACACACTTGAAGATCCGAGTTTTCAATCGATGCTCCAAGGGGTCGCGCAAGGAAAAATCGTTTTCTGGATGATCGACGTTTTTAACTTAGAGACGAGCCTTTCGATGCATCCTCAGCGTATGATTGGAGAAATGCCTTCCTATGTACTCATCAATAAAGGCGATCTTCTTCCTGATCCTCGGCATATACCACGCATATTACATTATGTGGAGAAGCGACTTCACGCATTCGGTATGAAACCCGAGGGGATTTTTTTGGTGTCTGCTTCCACTGGTCTTGGCATGGAGCCAGTGGCTCAGCTTTTTCAATCGCTGGATCGCGATGCACTCATCTTCGGAGCAACCAATGTAGGGAAATCATCGTTTCTTAGCCGTCTTTTGATGATGCTT
Organism: Candidatus Carbonibacillus sp.; assembly: GCA_034007185.1. GTDB lineage: Bacteria > Bacillota > Bacilli > Thermicanales > DSM-22653 > Carbonibacillus. Next base: position 1,797 of record JAVERJ010000160.1, read on the forward strand.
GATCGGGGGGCAACCGGCCTTTTACCTGATCGTCCGCGATTGACGACGGCATTTGTACCTGGTACGACGCTCGGGCTTATTCGAATCGCCTTGACAGATCACGTGGCACTTTGGGATAGTCCTGGTGTGGTTTTAGAGGATGATATCGCCATCCATCTTTCCCCACGCGCTTTAAAGGTCGTGATGCCGCGGCGCAAACTTAAACCTTATACGTATCAGTTAAATCCCGGACAATCTTTATATTTGGGAGGACTTGCGCGCATCGACTTTTTGGAAGGACCCCCACAGTCATTCGTTGTTTATGTTTCTGAGAACATGCGTGTTCATAGAACGAAGATCGTTCGCGCTGCTCATCTTATGACATATGAGCGTGGAAAACTTTTGGTTCCCCCTTATCCCGGTGAAAAGGCACTTTCCTTACCGTTGATACGCACACCGTTTGCTTGGCGTAACAAAAATGCAGAAAAAAAAGATGTGGTCATCCACGGTCTTGGATGGATCACCTTGACGGGCGCACATGCTGTTGTCGATGTTTATGCACCAGAAGGTGTGGGGGTCAGTCTACGACCGGCACTGATATAAAAAATTAACTATTTCCGACGATGGTGCCATGTGTGACGAAGCACTTGTTTCCGACTGAAGCTCAGCAACCAGTAAACAATGAGAAAACCAAAAGCAAACACAATGGTTGTATAGATTGCCGCTTTTTCTTGTTCGCCATTCGCCACGGCAAAAAAAATGCTGAGTGTCAGTGTGTCGGTTTTTCCGGGAATATACCCGGCGAGCATAAGCGTTGCGCCGAACTCGCCGAGTGCCCGAGCAAAGGCTAGAACAAAACCGGCAAGGAGCGTCGGCCAAGCGAGAGGCATGGTGATGTCCCAAAACACAAACCAAGGCGACTTACCCAATGTTCGCGCAGCGAGCTCCAATTTTTGATCGACGACGGAAAAAGCAGCGACAGCATTTTGGTAAAACAGCGGGAAAGCGACGACGCTGGAGGCGACGACTGCACCTAACCAGTTAAACGTGAAGGTGAAACCAAAGGTACGGTATAAAAAACCGCCGATCAAGCTATGTTTGCTGAGCAGGATCAGTAAGATATAACCGAGTACGGTTGGCGGTAAGATCATCGGCATGACAAAGAGGCTTTCTAATACTTGTTTACCCGGAAACTGACGGCGTGAAAAGTAAAAGCCAATCGGTATACCAAATAGTGCGACGATGAGCGTTGCTAACAGCGAAACGCGCATAGACAAGTACAGCGGCCATAAAAATTCGCTCATTCGTGATCCTTCCTTAAGTTTATTGGTTAGGGTTAAGGTGCTGGCGTAAAGCCGTACTGCTCAAGAATACGTTTTCCTTCTCCTTCTTTAAGGGCATTTAAGAACGCTTTCGAAAGCGCTTCTTCTTTTGTGTCATGAATGACTGCACCCGGGTAGACAATGGGTTGATGCCAACCTTCTTGTGCGGTATCCGCGATGATGACTTTATCAGAAAGTGCTGCATCCGTCTTGTAAACCAATCCTGCATCGACTTCTCCCGTTTCTACATATGCAAGCACTTGACGAACGTCATTAGCGAAAACGATATCTTGAGCTGCGATCAACTGGTCATAGAGGGCGAGATGCTTTAAAACTTCTTCAGCATACATACCAGCCGGGACGCTTTTGGGTTCACCCATGGCCAAACGTAAGGATTTGGCGTTTTTCAATGTATCGAAGGTTAGGTTTTTCTGATCTGAAGCATTTTTGGGGACGACAAGCACCAGCGTATTTCGGACGACATCGGTGCGGGTGTCAGGGAACAGCAGACCTTTTTCTTGGAGTTCATTCATTTGCTTGCTTCCGGCTGAGATAAAAACGTCAACGGGCGCACCTTGTTCGATTTGTTGCATGAGTTGACCAGAGGCGCCGAAGTTAAAATGTAATTTTGCATGATGTTCTTTTTCAAACGTCGGTTGAAATGCCTCTAATGCATCTTTAAGACTGACGGCGGCAGAAATGGTAAGCTCTGTTGGATGTGCGCTTGCCGTTAGATCTGTTTTATCATTACTGCTTGTCGAAGGGTTAGGGTCTAAAGTGCTGGCAGGCTCTTGACTGCCCGTCGTACGCGTTCCACAGGCGCTTAAAGAGACGGTGAGGATAAGAATAAACAAGACGATCATAACATTTGCTAAATGTGAACGCTTACTTAACATGACTTAAAAACCCCTTTCATTTTTGATTCATATGGTCCTCCATGACACGTATCAGGAAGGTATGGGTCGTTTATCGAAAGGCTTCCTGAAGATTGAGTGATGAACTGGTATCGGTTCGTTCATCTTGTTCGATCTGTCCATTGCGAATAGTGATGATGCGCTTAGCCAAAAGCTGAGCTTCATGAAGATCATGCGTGACAATAATCGTTGGCAAGTTTTGAAACGACCATATATTTAAAAAAATTTTCTGCATCGCTTTTTTGGTTTCAGTATCGAGGGCCGCGAAGGGTTCGTCTAGTAAAAGAAGACGCGGTCTTGAAAAAAGCGCGCGGAGCAATGCGACACGTTGTTTTTCACCACCTGATAAACTGGCGGGATAACGATCTAGTAAATGCTCAATATGAGCGCGGTGAATGAGTTCATTTTTTTCTTCATCTGTCCAAGGTTGATCTTTAGGTGTACCATAAAAAAGATTTTGTGTAACCGTCTTATGTGGGAACAGGGCATAATCTTGAAAAACATAGCCAATTTTTCGGCGCTCGGATGGAAGGGGTTTTTGGTCGGTTTCATAAAATATATCTTCCTGAAACCGAATGGTACCACTTTCAGGATGCATTAAACCAGCGATCATATGAAGGAGCGTCGTTTTACCAGAACCTGAAGGTCCGACAAGAGCTGTAATTTCTCTTTCAATCGTAAGATTCACGTTTAAACGAAACGTATCGAGTCGTTTACTGATGTTTACGAAGAGCACGCTCGTCTCACCTCCTTTTTTGATGATATGAACTTATATTTAAGCTAACAAAACCATACAACACGGTCAAGCGGATGCTTTAAACATAAAGTAATTTTTTGTGTCATATCGGATTATTTTCATAAAGGCTTGATTGATCGATATAGTATTGTTATATTTAGTTATAAGATGTATAAAAAAAATTCTTTTTGGATGACTCTCTCTTC
>JAVERJ010000161.1:0-4939 GCA_034007185.1 Candidatus Carbonibacillus sp.
CGCGCGCTCCAAGGCGCTGAGCAGTTCGTCGACATGGATGATGACAGGGGTGTGCTTCGTATGATACATGCGCACCATCGCTTCAATATACGTGCTGTCTTCTTCAGGCTGGAGGCGATTAGCTGTGAAATAACGCGTGTTGTCTTCGTAGTCGAGACTAAAGGTTAAAAGTGGGGCAGCGTTTGGAAAAAGCTGGTGGTAGCGGGCGACGATGGCGCTGGAGTCAAGCCCTCCAGAAAGCAGTGCGGCATAGGTGCGTCCGGGGCGATAGACCGCGCGTATGGCCGCGTCAAAGTGAGCGAGGAGTTTTTCTTTTGCTTCTTCTAAAGCGTGCTCTGTATCTTCAGGATATCGGGCGGGAGGGGCGGCGGCAGTGAGCTGAAAGATGGGTTGCATATATTTTTTGGACGCACCTTTGTGTACGATCAGTGCGTGTCCGGGCAGCAACGCATAGACGTTTGAGTATACACCATATCCTGGCGTTTTGTTGGGACCGATGACGAACAATTCAGCGAGCGATGTTTTGTTAAGACGCGGCGTAAAGGACGGGTGTCCTAAAAAGGCGGTCAGATCCGTAGCAAAAAGAAGTCCATCCGCTAGATCGCTCAACCATAGGGGGCGAAAGCCAAGCGGGTTCCGGGCCAATAGAAGCATTTGTTCTTTTCCGTCCCAATGTGCTAAGCTGTAGTTAGAGCCAAGTTTTTGCCAATCCATTTGATCGCTCCGCTGACTCAGTGCACCTTCTAAGTGCGGCGGCACGTTGGGGACCTGCGGCCAAGGGATGATTCCATCGCTTCCGAACGTTTCGGCCTCTTCCGGGATATGTCCGAGCCAGACAGTATGTCGGGTGTTCAACGCGTGTCCATGGCGTACATCGGAGTGAGCGGTTCCGAGAGGGGATGGCATCGGCCAGATATAATGTTTGACGAGGGAGGCACGATCTCCTGTGAAAGCGCCAAGCGTAGTGTTGGAGATCGTTGGGTGATTCGGTTCATCTTTGAAGAAGAGCGGGAAAAGCATGCCCAAGGTCAAAACACCGCTCTGTATGATACCGATGGCCAGCCTTTCTTCACCGCTTTCTTCAGGTGGTTGAGGAAGAAAGACAAGCCAGCGTTCCGCGTCGAGCTGTTTCGTGATCAGGTGTCGTGGATCAATACGTTCGGTGTTCGGGGAGTGTGTGGCATGCTGAATGGATCGTTCGTCTGGTGGCACGACGAGTATTTTTTGGTACCACGGTCGGGTGAGCAGGACTGTTTTTAATAACATATTGCGTACGATTGTTACGGCTTGGAACGATTGTTCGGGAGGAAGCACGTGTCTTGTTTCTCGATGGTTGAGCCAGCCGCTAAACGCATACATCGGTGGTGGCCTCCTTTGTCTTCAGGTGGAATATGATACGCAAATCTCACGCGCCATCTTGCTTCTTCGTCATATGTGCTCCTGATATGTGCTCGTGTACATACGCCCTTTAACATAAGTCATCCTATGATCGAAGGCGATTGATCATGACAAAAAAGGAGTGTCCCATGCAGAACGCATCGATTCCCCCTGTGTCGCATCAACCGTGCTTTTTAGTTGCGCCCGATGCTTTTAAAGGCACACTGACACCCATGGAAGCAGCTCAGGCGATGGCTCAAGGTTTGTCGGAAGTCTATCCCCATGCGCGCATCTTGCTGCATCCGTTAACCGATGGTGGCGAAGGAACATTAGACGTTCTTTTAGCGCATCGTCACGGTACGTTGAAAACCGTTCAGGCTCATGATCCAAAGGGCCGTCTTCGGCGTGTGGAGGTTGGTCTTTTCGAAGAGGAAACGACGACTTGGGCCATCATCGAAAGCGCGCGCATCATCGGTTACACCTTAATCGACGATCACCCACGTAGACCGCTCACTTATCATACGCGCGGGTTGGGAGAACTTGTGCGCATGCTTATCGACGAGGGCATGCGCCATATCATCGTGACTCTAGGGGGCAGTGCAACAACCGATGCGGGACTAGGATTTTTAAGCGCTTTAGGGGCAAAACTTTGGGATGCAGACGGCAAGACACTTTATGGGCGGGCTGAAGACGTATGCTCCATCGCGCGCGTTGATCTCACGCCGCTCAGGGTGGCACTGGCGGATCGTACGCTTATCGCTTGGACGGATGTCACCGCACCTTTTTGTGGGAAAGACGGTGCGGTATACACATTTGGTCCGCAAAAAGGTCTTCTTACAGCAGATGTTGAACGGCTGGATGAGGCCTTTTGTCGTTTGCCGACGTTACCCGGGATGCCCCCAAACAGCGCGGATGATGCCCAAAAAGAAGGGAGCGGCGCAGCAGGGGGTCTGGGTTGGGCCATGTGTTTATCTGGTGGGTCACTGCGTTCAGGTTCGGATGAAGTCGCACGGTGGACTGGCTTTCACGAAAAGTTGGCCATGTGTGATGTGGTTTTGACGGGCGAAGGGAAAAGTGATGAACAGACGCTGCGGGGGAAAGTGCCGTTTTATGTAGCACGTCATGCCCGGGCAGCCGGAAAAAAGGTCGTTTTACTCTCTGGACAGCTCGGCGCGGGCTGGGAAGCGCTTAAAGCATACGTGGATGAGATCTATAGCGTATCTGGCGGGGAACATGTCGAGCGCAAGGATAGGGCTGCCGAACTTTTAAGGCAAGCGACTGCCTCTTGGGCGCATGAAGCCTTTCATGAAGGTGGATGAAAAAGAGGCGATGCATGATCATGGCATCATAAATATGTACGGCTTCACGGATGGTTTAAAGGAGGCATAAACCCATGAACAGCTTTCAAAAAGATGGCATAAAGAGTGCGCCGCCAGCAGCCATTTTACTGTTTGGGGCCACAGGTGATCTCGCCCGACGCAAGCTGTATCCTGCCCTTTATCAGTTATACAAAAACAAACGGTTGCATCCCTCTTGGTTCGTGTTTGGGATGGCGCGCCGTTCGTTGGACGATGATGCATATCGTGCACTCGTCGCTCAAGCGCTCGATCAGCCCGATGATGCCTTTTTAAGTCGTTTTTATTATCAGCCGCTGGATGTGGAGCGCCCGGAAGATTATGAACAGCTACGGAGGCGTCTTTTGGCGAGTGAAGCATCTCTGGGTACGGAGGGTCATCGTTTGTTTTATTTATCCATTGGACCGGATCATTTTGAAGCGCTTGCCCATCATTTAAAAGAAAGTGGACTCGTCGATACCCCTGGGTTTCGCCGTCTGGTCATTGAAAAACCGTTTGGTTACGACTTATCTTCGGCAGAAGCTATAAACCGTGCGCTCTGTCAAGTCTTTCAAGAGTCTGAGATCTTTCGCATCGACCATTATTTGGGTAAAACGATGGTTCAAAATATTGAAGTCATCCGATTTGCCAATTCCATCTTTGAACCGATATGGAACAACCGGTATATTGCTAGCATTCAGGTCACGGCCAGCGAATCGATCGGTGTTGAAGAACGCGCAGGGTATTATGATCGCTTTGGCGCGTTGCGAGACATGGTTCAAAACCATCTTTTGCAGATGGTGGCGATGGTCGCCATGGAACCACCGAGTCGTCTACAGACGGAAGCGATTCGTGATGAGAAGGTGAAGGTATTAAATGCGCTGCGCCTCCTGACAGGGGAAGATATCGACCGTTCGGTCGTTCGTGGACAATATGTACGGGGCACGGTCGATGGTGAAATTCGTCGTGCTTATCGTGAGGAAGAAGGGGTCGATCCGCGTTCGACGACGGAAACATACGTTGCGGCAAAAATTTATGTCGATAATTTTCGTTTTGCCCACGTCCCTTTTTTCGTGCGAACAGGAAAACGTTTACGGAAAAAAATGACAGAAATCGTTGTACAGTTTAAAGATGTGCCTTGGAATCTTTATGTGAAAAAAAATGGCCGACTGGAGCCTAACCGTCTCGTCATTCGTATTCAACCCGATGAGGGTATCCACCTTTGGCTCAATACGAAGATGAGCGGTGAGACGCTCAATATTGCACCCGTTGATATGGAAGTTAGCCGTTTTACAGGTGTTGGCTTTAATTCTCCGGAAGCGTATGAGCTTTTGCTCTATGATGCGCTTATCGGCGATTCGACCAACTTTACCCGTTGGGATGAAGTCGCTGCCAGCTGGACATGGATCGATCCGATTGCAGAGCGCTTTCAAGAACAAGGAGAAACCGGTTTACAATTTTATCCGGCGGGGTCCAGAGGACCTGAACGCGCGGATATGCTGCTCTCGCAAGAAGGGTTTCGCTGGTGGGAAGGGGATCTTCGAAACAGTTAAAACGGCGTGCACGGCATGGTGATACAACGATGCTGCGCATGGCGATGCTGAGCGTAGCGCTGCGCTTAGAAAGGAAGGGTGAGGATGAAGATCTACGATTTATCTTTAACCATTGCCTCCGGGATGATCGTATACAAAAATAAAGCGGAAAAAAGACCGTCGCTAACGGTCACCCAAGATTTTACAACATCTTCTGTCCACGAAGGGCGCTTATGTCTCGATACACATACAGGAACGCACCTCGATGCGCCCCTTCACATGATACCGGACGGGCAGACGATTGAGACCATTGCGGTCGAGCGCCTTATTCGTCCAGCGCATGTTCTCGACCTTACAGGGCTTACAGAAGGAGGGATTGAAGCGGATCATCTCACCCCCTATGCTCCATTTATTGGGGGGAGTTTTGTTCTTTTGAAGACACAAAATAGCTACCGGCAAAGGGAACGGCACGATTTTGACTTTGAATTCATCTACCTCGCTGAAAGCGGGGCGCGTTTTTTGACAGAGACGAAGATCAGCGGTGTAGGGATTGATGCGCTCGGTGTGGAACGCGCTCAACCCGGTCATCCCACGCACAAAACACTGATGGAACATGATATATTAATCGTTGAAGGGCTGGATCTTTACGACGTGCCTGCTGGAACGTATACGCTCATTCTCGCGCCACTTAAGATT
>JAVERJ010000162.1:0-4918 GCA_034007185.1 Candidatus Carbonibacillus sp.
ATACAGAATATCTTCGAGATAGGTTAAAAATTTCTGAATCACCGTACGTCTTGAACGTTCATCCAGATGCATGAAGCCTTGGCGACGTGCTTGGGCATGACGCAATAATTGTGTCAGAATCCTATTGGACATGTCTTGAGATATGCGTTTGTCTTTCTTCACGATGACCCGCACATCATCTTCTGTATCATGCATTTCTGAGATAAGGTCTTTTAGGGCATAAATGTCTTCGACATGAAGAAAATCTGGGAGCATGTTCGTACGTGTCTGCAAAGGATTGCCTCTCTTCTCTTTCAATCATGATGGCATATGCCTTCTTGGCTAAAGTCTTCAGCCTTGAGGGTCATCAATGTGTCTTTTGACAATGCAGGCGTTTTAACCGTGCGCACAGCATGACGACGAATGGCACGTTCGACAACGTTGCGTACAAATCGTGCATTACTGAATGGGCGCGTCCGTATCTCCATTTCTTGACGAATGATCTCGGAAAGCTTTATTCGCGCCATACGATCGAGTCGATATTCTCGTGCTTCACTCATACGCTCAGCAATATCTAAAAGTTCATCCAACTGATAATCAGGGAAGGTGACCACCACCGGGAAGCGCGATGGCAAACCGGGATTGGCGCGTAAAAACATATTCATCTCTGCCTCATAACCGGCGAGAATAAGAATAAACTGATGGCGGAGGTCTTCCATACTCTTGACGAGTGTATCGATGGCTTCCCGACCAAAATCTTTATCCCCACCGCGCGTCAGGGCATATGCTTCATCGATAAATAGAATACCGCCTTCTGCTTTTCGAATCAACTCTCGCGTACGCTGGGCGGTATGACCGATGTATTCACCAACGAGATCAGCGCGTTCTACCTCGATGAGATGTCCGCGTGCGAGCACACCCAAAGCATGAAAGAGCTTCCCCATCAACCGCGCGACCGTCGTCTTACCAGTTCCCGGGTTGCCCCGAAAAATCATATGATATGATTGCGCACTCGTCTTCAGTCCAAATGTACGACGACGATTTTGTATGACGATGGTTGCAAACCACTCATAGATCATCTCCTTAAGCGACTTCAGTGCCACCATTCGGTCCAGTTCGTCTGCGACTTCTAACAATATATCCTGAGCAATGATGTCTGGATAAAGATCGATCACTTCTAAGAATTGTTCTTTTAATGACAGCTGTGTTGTGCTTTTTTTAGCGTGATGTATGAGAACGGAGAGCTGAGAGGCACTGGTTTGTTGAACTCGACGCAAGATACATTCCCCCTTGGCTTTGCAAAATAGGCAAAAGCCTATTCCGATGCTTTTACCATATGCCATCGATCGGACTTCGGTGCATCCATGATGCCTTGCGTTAATCTTCTGGCCATCGAATCCAACGTTTTAAATACCCTTGCTCATATAAAGCTTTAATTAATATGACGAGAATGGGTGCAGCGATAATACCAGCCACACCAAATAAGGACATGGAAATCACGATCGCCGATAACATCGTAAACGGCGATACACCCAAAGAATCCCCACTAATACGTGGTTCAACGATTTGCCGTACAATCAGTACCAGAACATACAGCCCAACAATCCACCAACCGAGTGTATAATCACCAACGATAAAAAGGTAAGCAATCCATGGCCAAAACAAGGAGGAAATACCAAGAATGGGGACAAAATCTGCGATGAACGAAAGAAGCGCGACGGTGAAGGCATTGGGAACTCTTAAGAAAAGAAGACCGACAAAAATAATGCCCCCAGTAATGGAAACGATTTTTAGCTGAGCTTGAGCATAACGGATCAACCCAGTTAAGACGTGCTGTTTAAGAAAAAGAAATCCACGTTGAAATGTGCGCGGCGTATGCTCATGTAAAAAAGCGACCAATCGATCGTATTCCACACTCAAAAAAAAGGCTAAGATGATGGCCAATCCCCAGTTCACAAGCCAAGAAGTGACAGTCACAGGCACGCCTTTCGTCAAATCAAACAATGAGCGTAAAAAGCCTTTTAACATACTTGTCAATTGGTCGATGAGTTGACCAGTATATTTTTGAAATTCTTGAATGTATTCCGGAGGGACTTGCGCTAATCGTTTTTGCCAAACCGTTGCTTGTTGGTTGGCCTGATCTTGTAAAAACTTCATATAATCGGGTAGTTTTTGAGCAAAATAAGTCAATTCATTCGTTAAAATGATTGCTAGCAAAATGAACAACGATGTTAAAATGATAAAAAAGACAAGAACGACGATGGTTGTGGCCAAGGCACGCCCTACGCGTCTTCGAGTTAATACACGAACAAACGGATGAATGAGCATATACAAAAACAAAGCGTAAAAAATCGGGCGAGCAATTTGGAACAAAAAACTAAACACATATAAAAAAGCATAAGCAGTAAAAATGAGTAAGGCGATATCGATGATTGTACGTGCGTAGCGTTTATAATACTCGAGCAAACATGCAGCCTCCTTTCTCATCGGTACGCCCAACACCAGTTTTGTGTAGCCATTGTAGCAATTTATTCCATAAAAAACAATGGTCGCTCAAAAAGAAGATGACTAAGCAACTTTTTTCGCTTAGAAACGTCAGGATATGTATAATACTATGTAGAAGGAAACACAGACAGACCGCCATGTCTTGTCCCTAATAAAGACATGGCGGTCCAAATGAAACGGATCACCGCTGGGGGGATAGATCACGAATGTTATTTTTGGATGTTCTTTAATGCTTCTTCAACGAAGCCAGCATCTTGTTTCCCTTTTGGGGATGCAGAAGATTTAGATGCCGCATCTTTTTTCCCCATCTGTCCTGCTTTAGGTAACAGTTCTTCAGCCACTTCCGTCATGTTATTTGCTTGTTGACCGACCCAATGCCCGGCTTGTTGGACCAAATTTTGTCCTTGCCGAACGAGCTTGTCGCCACCCATCTCCCGAATCAATGCACCTGTTAAAAGACCAATGCCAGCCCCAAGGAAAAAAGCTCCCCAGTCGTTATTGTAACGGCCCATGTGTGTCCCCTCCTTTTCGGGTTCACACGTAGTGTTCACCAATCACTTAGCCTTTATGAACGGTAATCCATGCCACAACAAGGCGCATAACGGTGCGGATTAACATAACCGCATGCGTGTCATCGTTAAACATTGGGAAGGGGTCAACGCATCGTGAAAAACAAGACATGGTTTGGGTTTCTAAAACACATCCTCTTCTTCAGCTTATGGCTGTTGATCATCACAGCTTGCGGTCAAACACAATCCCAAGAACCATCCAAGGACCTTCCCCCTACAAATACTATGACAGAAGAATCAATGCAACCTGAAGCTACTCCCAGCGAACATCCCCCTTCCGAATCGATGGTGCTTTCGCCAAGTCAGGAAAACACTGAACAAAATCCAACCCATGGTTTAAATGAGCAGATGCAGACACCCGAGCGTTCAACGACCGGAGCTTATGCCGTCTCCCCGAAAAACTATCGCCTCGTTCCCTTAGATGATCAAAGTGATAAAAATGTTATTTTAATCACGGTGGACGATGCGCCACAAGGAGCAAGCACGGAAGCCCTCCTCGACTTATTTGATCAATATGATGTCAAAGCCATTTGGTTTTTAAACGGCATTTATGCCGTCAAACATCCGGATCTTGTTAAAAAAATTTATGACCATGGACACATCATCGGCAACCATAGTTGGTCCCATCCCAAGTTAAAATCATTAAATGAAACTGAAACCGAAAAAGAAATTGTTCGGTTAAACGATTGGATCGAACAAACCACGGGTGAACGGCCTCGATTTTTTCGTCCTCCGTTTGGTGTGATGACTGAGGCGGCCAAAGCCGTCATCGCCAAAGAAAAGATGCAAATGATGAATTGGACGTGGGGCTCGCTGGATTGGGAATTGAAAACACCTGATAAAATCAGTGAAAATGTGTTGAGTCATGCAGCACCAGGTACAAATTTTCTTTTTCATGATAAAAAAATCACTGTCGAAGCCATGAAACAAATTTTACCGGAACTTAAAAAACAAGGCTACCATTTTGCTTTACCGACCGAAGTTCGTCCATAATTATAACAAAAACGCATTATTCATGCTGTCACTAAGGCATGTCATATGGCGGGCAACTGTCTGAGACGAATGCACCGAAACGATATTAACGATATTAATGATATTAACGATATTAATACCGGCGGATATGGAAGCCAAAACGTTTTTTCGAAAGAGAAACATGTCTTCGTCTATAACGATCGAACACCATAAGCCCTCCGAATAAGATGAGCCATAGCACATTCCAATATCGATAACTTTTGAGCATTGAATCAAGTAAAGCGACACTTAAAAGCGCCCCAAACCACAACTGGGGCGCTTTGGAACTTTTAAGATACAGCCAAGATCGGCGGAAGAGATCCGCCTGCCAGTATGTTAGAAGGAAAAGAAGGCATAGCCACAATAAAACGCGCCATGGATCAAAAAGAAGATAGCTCCACCAATCGCTGTCTTCTTTTAAAACAGGTAAATAAGGTCCTAATTGTCCGCTTTGGACAGCAAATGGGATCAGTACATACATGACCATCAACCATCGTATACCATCCCAGATCATCTCTCATCCCCCTATAACCATCATAATGCAAAGGGATGATTCGTATGCATACAAAGTCTCAACCAATGTAAGCTCTTGATATCACGACCATACGTGATGTCTGAATTAAGGCAAGGATGATGTGGACGGTAATTTGAGTTGCTGACCAACATAAATCGTATTATTTTTAAGACCGTTGGCGGCACGAATGGTCTCGATCGATGCTTTGTTACCGTATATCTTCATGGCAATACGGTATAATGTATCCCCCGGCTGTACGGTATAGAGGCGTTCATAGACCATCGTCTCTGATGATGTCTCTGTCACGGTCTCTGATGATGTCTCTGTCACGGTCTCTGAT
>JAVERJ010000163.1:0-4896 GCA_034007185.1 Candidatus Carbonibacillus sp.
CATGACCATGCCGCGATCTTTAAATGAGCCTGTCGGATTTAAACCTTCCAATTTGCCATAAAGTTTAATCTCTAACATTTCTGAAAGATGACTGAGATAAACCAGAGGTGTATCGCCTTCTCCCAGCGAGATGAGGGGTGTTTTTTCTGTCACTGGTAAAAACTGTTTATATTTCTTAAGAATACCCTCTCGCATGATCCTCCACTCCTTTATCTATGGTATATTTATTGTTCCATACCCCGACCGATAATCTCCAAGCGAGAAACCCCATGAATTGTACGAAGTTGTGCTAAGAGCATCTCTTCATCCGCGACATCGGATGAAAGTTCCAAAGAAATCGTGACGTTGGCGACTTCTTGCAATGGAATGGTCTGATGAATCGTCAGGATATTGGCACCCATTTCCGCGAGTACACCTAAGACGTGTGATAATACACCCCGCTGATGATCAAGATTCATAGAAAGCACATAGATTCTCTCCCCGTGCATGGCATCATACCAAAACACACCGTCTTTGTATTTGTAAAAAGCGCTACGGCTTAATCCGACCATGCGCGTGGCGTGTAAGACCGATGTGACGGCTCCCCGAGCAAGAAGGTGTTTGGCTTGCGCTGTTTTGATCATCGCCTCTGGCAAAAGATCTTCACGCACGAGGTAATAACGCCAACGTTGAGAAGTTTTTTTTGTTTCATCTATGAAAGGCTGGGTTTCATCGCCACCCTTTGAGAATTGCTCAGACACGGGGCGATCGTCGACGCCATAACGATCGCGTTTTTCTTTCTGCACCTTTTCCCCTACTTTCTTAGACGCTTTAGCGATTGGCGCGTTGGTGATAACAAACCATGACTCCATAGGCCGAACCCTTTGTTTACGTATAGTAGACAGTATAATGCCGCTGATTGCTTTTTGCAACTGTAGAAGAAAACGACTGGTACATTTGCATAAATATTGATACAATAAAACTGCTTGATCAATGTGTAAAGGAGTGTTGTCATGGGTCAGTCTCCATCCCGTCTTTCGCTTGACGAAACAGCACCGCTTTCGGAGCGAAAAGCAATGCAACTTTTTTTATCTGCACCGGTGATCGGTTGGATGCTCTACGATGCTGCCAACACGGTATATTCGTCTAACGTTGTGACACTCTTCTTCCCTTTTTACTTAACGCAAGCGCTAGGGGAGAAAGCCCAACTCGCCAACACTTTTGTCAGTTACGCCAACGCCATCTCTGCGCTCTTTCTCGTCCTTCTTTCTCCGCTTTACGGTGTATGGATGGATGCATCGGGTCGAAAAAAAGCGTTTCTTTATCCATTTACGTTCATTGCGATTTTAAGCACGCTCCTCATGGGAATCTTCGCCCAATTCCCAGGCGCCTCTGCACAACTGACTTTTGATCATCTTCCACTCAATATCATCCTCGTTCTTATTTTTTTCGTTATTGGAAAGTTTTTCTTTCAGTCGAGTGTCGTATTTTACGATAACGTTTTGGGCGACTTAGGGAGAGGCAAAGAGTTACCGCTTATTTCTGGATTTGGTGTATCCTTTGGATACCTCGGCACCTTATTAGGGCTTAGCGTCTACCTTCTCGTCGGTGATCAGTTTGCCAAAGCGTTTCTTCCGACAGCTTTGCTCTATTTTGTATTAACCATTCCTTTTTTCTTCAGTTATCGCGATCGTCCTCATACGACACCTAAAAAACTTTCTCTATTTGCTGGTTATCGAGAAATTGCTCAAACATTTTATGATATGCGACTGTATCGCCATGTCTTTTTACTGATGATTGCCTATTTTTTTATTAACGACGCATTGGCTACAGCCATCGCCATGATGACCGTCTATGCGCGGACGGTGGTGGGTTTGGAATCCAGCGCCTTTCTTTTACTGTATCTCGTCTCAACCATCTCTACCATCATCGGTTCCTTTGCCTTGGGCTTTTTTGCAAGACGTTACGGTTCAAAAAATGGCTTACTGCTCGTCTCTGTCATTTTACTGCTCGCCTTAACCCTGGCGACATTTACGGTGAACGAAGGCATGTTTTGGGCAGCAGGATCGCTTTACGGCATCGCCATGGGTTCGGTCTGGGTGACATCCCGTGTGCTCATTGTAGAACTAGCACCTCCAGAAAAACGAGGACAATTTTTTGGCTTATTTGCTTTCTCCGGGCGCGTCTCAAGCATCATCGGTCCGTTTGTGTATGGGACTGTTGCTCTCATGTTTCAATCGCTCGGAGCAACAGCGAGCCGCTTGGCTCTCGGCAGTCTGATGCTTTTTGTCCTCATCGGCGTACTCATATTATTCCGTGTACCGACTCGAACGCCCGCACATATCTTTCCACATGAAAGCTAACCGTCTGCGCCGCCTAAGTCTTACACACGCTCGAAACGTTATAACGCATATAAGGCATACGCTCCAAACCTTATAACACACGCTGGATCTTACAGAACGATTCAAACATCTCAAATCATGTACCAATCCATGAGACGCGCAACTTTTTGCTATCGTGCTCGTCTCATCTTTTATAGAGACGTTTTGATAGAATCTTTTAGGTCTACAGGAGATGATACAGCATGTCAGAACACGATCTATCCCTACAAGCTGGCGAGGCAGTCGCTGAAGAAATACTGCGTCGTCGAGAAAATGTCGCCCACAAAAAACAACATCCCCTCTGGTTCAAAGTTTTAGCTGGGGTGCTGCCATGGGTTGTGAGTTTAGCATTGTGGGGAACGGTCGCCGCCTATGGATATCAAAAGATGCAAGAAGTCCTTTCATCTTATGAAGCAGAACTAAAAACACTCAAAACACAAAATGAGACACTAAACGCGCGTCTCGAAGCCATGGATCTTGCTCTGCAAGAACAAAATGAGCGATTGCGTACCGTCTCTGACGATTTTGTAAAAATGAAAGAAGAGATTAAAAGCGAGATGGTCGCTGTTCAAAAAGAACTGACGGCGACCGGTGGAGCCATTCAAAAAACGGATGCCTCACGCCAAGCACTCATCCAACAAATTAATACACTGTCGAGCAAACTCGAGCAATTGAACATTCAGATTAAAAAACTCGAGGATGCTGCACGCGTGTATTGAGGGGGCATAAGCGTGTTTTGGAAAATACAAGGCGCTTTGTTCGGTCTTATGATCGCTTTTGCAGCCATCTTCTATTCGCTATGGATATCACGCGAGGCGCTCGCCGCACATCTTTCATCCATCGAAGAAGCACAAAAACAGCTCGTCCAGACTTTGAACAAGGTTGAAAAAACGTTGAACGAACAAGTTAAGTATATGCATACCTTAGACGATTTCCCGCTTCAACCGCTAAAAGAAGAACGTGAGACGATAAGCCGTTATCTTGCCGGCATCCGCTCGTTTGCTGACAGCGAAACAGCTTCTGCGAGTGCCACCAAAAGCGACGTCGAACGGATCGTCAAAGTCAGTTCCAACCATATTCAAGAAACAAAAGACACGCTGGATACGATTCTCGCTAAAAAACTTGGTGAGCCCATCGGTCAGACCTTCGGAAAGCGCGCTACCGTAAAAGTGTTTTCTTTAAAAGAAGTCGGTTATGCCGGATATATGGCCAAGATCAAACTGCACGATCCTTCCGCTATCCGTCTTGTTCTTGCCCCAACGGAAAATGAACTTTTAGGATCCTACGGAGAGACTGTATCCAGTATGGCCAAGCGCACTGGCGCCACACTGGCCATCAATGCAGGTGGTTTCTGGAGAAAACCGGAAGACGGACTCATCTATCCGATCGGCACAACCATCGTCGACGGTGAAATCAAAGTGTTTTCTACAAATTCAGAGGTGAGCTTTATCGGCTTTAATAAAGAGGGGCGGCTCGTCGGCGGAACGATCACCGATCGCGATGCGCTTGAATCCTTAGGCGTTCTGCAGGGCGCATCGTTTCTCCCGACACTCATCAAAGATGGCAAAAAACAGCCCATTCCCAAAGCTTGGGCCAATAAAAAAGAACCCCGCACGCTGATCGGCCATTTTACAAATGGTGATGTGCTCATGATCGTCATCGATGGTCGACAAAAAGGCTACAGCGAGGGGGTCACATTAGAAGATGCACAGGATAAACTGATCGGCCTCAACATCCGTGATGCCTATAATCTTGACGGTGGGGGCTCCAGCACGTTTTATTACAACGGTAAAGTATTAAATAAACCTTCCGACGGTAAAGAGCGCAAAGTGATTTCGAGTTTTGTACTATTTCCCTAAACACAGCGTCACGCGTACCGTGTGCATAGACCGCGATCTAACAAATAGCAAGTACAGGTCCCTTGACAGGCACGCACTCGCAACACACAGTAACTGTAAAAAGTGCGTTTCCCCCTATGATTGACTTAAAGCTTAGTTTGTTCGTGCAAGAGTCGCTTTTGAAACTGCCAGGCGTGACGACACATATCCGTCAAATCATATTCCGCCCGAAAGCCGAGCGTTTGCTCGGCTTTGTCTGTCGCGGCAAAGGATATGGCGACATCGCCCGGACGACGGTCGACGATGGCAAAGGGCACCGGTGTTCCGTTCACTTCTTCAAACGTTCGGATTACTTCCAGAACGCTCGCACCTTTTCCCCGACCCAGATTAAAGACTTCGTATCCGGGGTGACGTGCGGCGTAATTGAGAGAGAGCACGTGTCCCCGGGCAAGATCGACGACATGAATATAGTCGCGCACACCCGTCCCGTCCGGTGTCGGATAATCGTCCCCGAAGACATGCAGCTTTTCCCGCAACCCGGCAGCGACCTGCATGACATACGGCATCAGGTTGTTCGGCACACCGCGCGGCAGCTCACCGATGAGACCGCTTTCATGCGCACCGACCGGATTAAAATAACGTAAAGAGACGATGCGAAAACGGTCGTCACTTGCGGCAAGATCGCTTAAAATTTCTTC
>JAVERJ010000164.1:0-4859 GCA_034007185.1 Candidatus Carbonibacillus sp.
CTCAGCAATTGAAATTTCTCCAGTTTCTTCAGAGACGATGAGCACCAAGGCATCGGTGACTTCGCTTAATCCGATGGCTGCCCGATGGCGCGTCCCTAACTCTTGGCTGATCAACGGGTTATCCGATAACGGCAAGTAACAGTTGGCCGCTACGATCATCTCGTCACGAATGATCACAGCACCATCGTGAAGCGGTGTATTGGGAATAAACAATTGAATAAGTAGGGGCTGACTCAGCTTAGATTCGAGCACAACACCTGTTTCAATATATTCACCAAGTCCTGTCTTTTGTTCAATGGCAACAAGCGCCCCAATACGCCGTTTGGCTAAATATGTTAAGGCACCAATCAGAGCTTCTGTCCTTTCGGAAACAGTCCCCATATCTTTTTTAGTCATAAGGCGCGGTTTCAGTAAATGGCCGCTGCCGAGTTGTTCTAAAGCTCGACGAAGCTCTGGTTGAAAAATGATGATAATCGCAAAAATACCAAGACTAAATGCCTGTGACATCAACCATTGCAGCGTTGTTAGTTTTAAATAAGAGCTGAGCAGCCAGACTAAAAAAATAATGCCCATCCCTTTGATCAACTGAATCGCTTTTGTACCTCTTAACAAAATGATGAGGTAGTAAAAGACGGTCCCCACCAGCAAGATGTCGAGCACATCGCGTATCGTTTCTAACCAATGCCCACTGATCCATGACAATGATGGCATCACCCTTCAAGCCTTTCCAGGCTAACGCATCCGCTATTTTTATTTCCCTTTATACCATGCCCTATTATATCAAAAAAGTGTATCACCTAACAGCGAACCAATCAAACGAACCGCAGCACGCGCTGTTTTATTTTCTACATCTAGGATTGGATTTACTTCTACAAAATCAGCAGAAGTGATCACGCCGCTTTCAGCCATCATCTCCATCGCGAGATGCGCCTCCCGATAACTCACACCGCCAGCAACGGGTGTACCAACGCCCGGTGCATACAACGGATCCAAAGCATCCAGATCGAAGCTTAGATGAACACCATCTGTATGTTGCGTGACAACATCCAGTGCTTCTTCCATTACGCGTCGCATCCCATAGCGGTCAATATCGTGCATGGTAAAAACACGAATGCCCAGTTTTCTTAGAAATACTTTTTCACCAGGATCAAGATCACGAATGCCGATTAATACGACGTCTTCGGGATACACATAAGGACTGCCGCCAATCGCCGTCAATGATGGCTCACCATACCCAAGCGCAACAGCAAGCGGCATGCCATGGATATTGCCCGAGGGCGTCGTCTCTGGTGTATTCACATCACCATGCGCATCAAACCAAATAACACCAAGACGTTTTTTATGTTTGCGGTGAGCAGCAAGCGAACCGATAGCAATACTATGATCCCCACCTAGGACAAGAGGAAATGGGTCCCCCGCATGCGTCTCAATAAGTTTCTCATATAGACTTATATTAGCTTCACGAACTTCTTTAAGCCACTTAACATGCATCGATGGCTGTTCATTAAACATCGAACGATCCGTCATAGATGGTGACAGAGCGACTGAAAGATTACCTAAATCTTGTACACGATGACCGATCGTCTGTAAACGCTCACTTAATCCAGCATAACGAATCGCTGACGGGCCCATATCGACACCGCGTCGACCTGCACCCAAATCGAGCGGTACCCCGATGATTGCAATCTCCATCGTATCGCTTCCTCTCTTTCTGTCCTTATGCTTCTTTATGCGCATATCTTTGTGCTCATGGTTTTTATACCGCTGAATCGACGTACACCTATACATCTTCATACCGCATTCAAAAGGTTTTAAAATCGCATATCTTATTTTTTTACCTGCTCTATTATTGTCGGAACGCTCCCGCAAGCGTTTTCAGTTTACTAAGAAAAAATGAATGGTTCAATGTCACAAACAAATGCATAATTATAAAAAACCCTGAACCATAGCGGTTTCAGGGTTTTTTTGATATTATTTGATGCTATATGTACTGGTCGGGATTACAGGATTTGAACCTGTGACCTCTTGATCCCAAATCAAGCGCTCTACCAAGCTGAGCTAAATCCCGAAAAATGGCGTGCCCGGAGAGATTCGAACTCCCGACCTTCTGATTCGTAGTCAGACACTCTATCCAGCTGAGCTACGGGCACATCCTGACACAAACTTTATTATATGTCCTCATAAGGACTTTGTCAAATAAAATTTTTGCCTTAATCGGCCGTGTTTGTAATTTCATTGCTGTGACCGATCGTTTAAGATGTGACACACAGTTACTCAGATTCGACATGACTGTAATGCATTTTAATACTTTCTACACTGGCCCCGTCAATGTAGTACAAAGCATCGCTTGACCGATAATGGATCAAGTTATTATCATGATCAAACGTCGTATCTCCGAGATGAATTTCTATGGTTTCGCCGGATGCGAGTCGCACAATCACTTCGCCCCATTTTTTCAGCTGGTCTTCGACAAAGGTTAGCTTCAATCCAACCACCTCCATGTTTTGGTACACGCCTTAAGCGTACCATAGAACACAAGCACCTTCAAGTTGCGCACATGAGGCAAATCCATGGTCTGGTTAAACGATGGCGTTGGAATGATGATCAAAGCGTGCTTTATTTCGGTAGATGGTGTTTAAGAGAATCGATAAAATCACTAACCGGTATCGCCAGTCCTATGACTTTCTCACCATCAACCGTCCTATGCCTCGCTTTGGCAAAGACAACGGCAATGACCTGACCTTCTTCATTAAAGACAGGCGAACCACTATTCCCCTGATAAATCGGCACATTTAAAGCTAAAACCTCTTTTGAATGTCCGTTCGTCTTCACCCAGCCTTCGATTGTCCCCGTACTGACAATATCTGTATAAAAAAGAGGATTACCGATCACAACGACTTTTTCTCCAGGATGTACCATCTCTGCAATGCCTCTTTCTGTAAGAGAAAGGACAGGCAATAGGACTGTTGGATGGGAATCGTCGTTCGATAATGCTTCACGAATGGCAATTAAAGCGATATCGATATCTGAATCCTGCCAAATGACTTCACCATTAAAGTTTAAGGATGGAGCAAATTGAATGAGCACACGGTTATGGCCGCTAATAACATGGGCATTGGTCAGAAGATAACCGTTCGGATGGATATTAAAACCTGTTCCATACCCATCCGGCGTCATAATAAGACCAATCGCTGATCGTGCCGCTTGTAACTGCGGATCGTTACTGAAAGCACGATTTTGATTGATCAGATTGGCAATGGAAACATTCCAAAGATAAGGCCAATAATACCACACTTGTGAAAATAACATGATGGCCATTAAAAGTACGATAATTTTTTTTATCCATTGGCGATTCGACCGTCGTCGATCCCCTTCACTGTGACCCATAGGCGTCCGGAAAACACTGTGATCATGATCTATCAACGTATTGAAGGCATGCCTAGGTGTTAAGGAGTAAGACTGACGCGACCGCCTGCCCCGCAGTACCGACACGGACGTTCGTAAACGCTGCATGCATATAACCTGCTTTTCTCTATGAGCTTCATCACGACTCTTTGTGTCTATTATACCTTGTCTCCTGACATCCGCCCAGTGGTTTTAAGGAAGATGAGAACTTAGATCATGACCTCTACGCCGGGGATAGCCAGCTGTATCCTCCGCTTTTGATCCTCCGCGCGAATAAACGTATGGTCACTTCCGATCCACCCATGGGTTGGTAGGTAGACGGCTTTTTGCCTAGAGCTTTGAGTAGATTCCGGTAGTCTCGATAGTATTTCGCGTTGTTTTGAATGTAGGTCACAAAACGTTCCCATTTTTGTTTGGCTCTTCGGTCGGTGTGCTCTACGGTTAGATGCTCGACGATTTGGATGATCTTTTCTCCGTCATAAGCCAAAAAGGCTTCCCAAACCATTCTTTGAGGAGATTGGCCGCTTTACAATTAGGAGGTTTCTTTCGCCGCGAGGCGTATCGCCCATGCTTCCAGGTAGGGACGCATCGGTTTTATCTTTTTTCCATGAAAAATGATTCATGAGGATCTCTTCTCCTTTCTTTGGGGTTTGGTCATTTTCAATGATACGAGGAAAGAGATCCTCTTTCTATATTTTTCGGGATTTTGTTCACAAACATTTTACTCACATTTTGGTCGATTTTTATGGCGAAATGCGCTCTCATGTCGTCCAAATGGACGACAAACGCTGCTCTCAACGATTGCCTTGATCCTAGTTCTCCCTCACTAAAACCGATCGATAAACATTAAGATCGACTTCACGCCCGCTTCAACCCCTAGCATCTCAGCGATACGGGCAAGATGCGTCTTGACCGTCGAACGACCAAGTTAGAGCTTCCGAGCGATCTCCCCGATGCTTGCGCTGGCAGCCAAAAGTTCCAGAACCTCCTGTTCACGGACAGAAAGCTTGGCCGCCTCCGATTCCGGGATGCGAACAGCCAGCAATGGGCAAACGACCCGCCAGGAATTGCCTTCAGAACCGTCCTTCTCTCCGTTTGGAACCGATGGTTCTGCTTCGATCCGAAGCGTCTGGTCGATCTGTTGCGTAACTTCGACCAACCAACCCGCATAACCGTAGGGATGTTTATGTATCGAAAAGACGAGGCCCGCATAGCCCGCCGGTTCTCTTCCTAAGGGAGCTGCAACGGTCCACATCCGCTTAAAGGACGGAAAGCTGTGAACCGTTCCGACGATGGCTCGGACCGTGCCGAAGCGCCTCGCCAGCAAGAAGGCATGCAGCCCGTATGTCGCCTCATCGAGCAGGTCTCCGGGCTCGAGTTCCGGGAAAAGGCCAGGCGGTGCCGCTTTCTCCTTTCTTACCGAGAGCCCCCCTTCCGCTTCCTCCGTTCTCGAA
>JAVERJ010000165.1:0-4856 GCA_034007185.1 Candidatus Carbonibacillus sp.
GGGATCGGTACCGGTATCCGCATGACCTTAGTTGCTATAGGCGTCCTATTGGTCTTGCGCCTGAGTGACGTCTTTGAAATGTTGGGCTTTGTGATTGGTCTAAGTCTTATGCCCTTCATCGTTTTTGCTTGGGGTATATGGTATGCAAAGAAGACACAAAGCTCATCATGATAAAAGATAAGGGGGTGAGTCTGTTTGGGGCATGAAGCACCGATTGTGCAGGTGTTTGGCTTGCACATTAACCTCTCCACAGTACTTATGGAATTCGTCGCTTCCGCGATTGTCCTGCTTATTGCCATAACCGCAACGCGTCATTTAACATCAGGTGTCCCACGCGGTTGGCAAAACTTTATGGAGTGGCTGGTGGAATTTGTGCAAGGCATTATTGGGGGCACCATGCATGAGGGCCTAGGGCGAAAATTTTTACCGTTAGGCGTTGCGCTCATCATGTTCGTGTTTGTAGCCAATATGTTGGGTCTTCCTTTTGCTTTGATCATCGATCATACGCTGTGGTGGAAGTCGCCGACAGCAGACCCGCATGTAACGTTGAGTTTGGCCATCTTGGTTCTTTTGATTGCGCACGTCTATAGTATTCGGGAAAATGGTTTGCAAGGTTATTTAAAATCTTATCTTCACCCGGTTGCCTTTTTGTTACCAATTAATATCGTTGAGCAATTTTCAAATACGCTTACACACGGCATGCGTCTTTTTGGAAATATTTTTGCTGGAGAAGTCCTTTTAGGGATGCTTGCTTCGGCTGTGAAAGTTGGACTTTGGGCTGCTTTTTTGGTCGCGCCGTTTATTATGGTCTGGCAAGGCTTTAGTATTTTTGTGGGGGCGATTCAATCTTTTGTATTCGTCACGCTTGCCATGGTCTACATTGCCCATAAGGTTGAAGTGCATGATTGAACATACATGGTATGTTAAAAACAATTTTACAAATAACACGTTGAAAACTTAAGGAGGATTTTAACAATGGGTGCATTAGCAGCAGCGATTGCCGTAGGATTAGCAGCATTTGGTGCAGGTATTGGTAACGGTTTGGTCATTAGTCGAACGATTGAAGGTATGGCGCGTCAACCAGAACATGCCGGGTTGCTTCGCACGACGATGTTTATTGGTGTAGGGTTAATCGAAGCGATCCCAATTATTGCCGTTGTTATTGCCTTTATGACTGTATTTATGTAAACATAACCAACAACGATGAAGCGCATTCTAAACGCCTTCCGAGATACGAAAGGTCAAGAATCATGACACAGTGAGAGCGCTTCCTGGCCGAGTCTACTACGTCTGACAAAGTACGCGGGCGAGGGCAATGTGCTCTCACAGAGCGTTTTAGAAGGGAGTGGAAGGTGTGCTGTTAGCTGTCAATGATACAGCGCAAAAAGCCGATTTTTATATTTTTGGCATGGGCGTTGAGCTTGGGACGATGATCATCACGCTTGTGATGTTTCTTGTACTCCTATGGCTTTTGAATCGTTATGCCCTTGGGCCCTTGCTATCGGTGATGCAGAAGCGGCAAAATGAGCTTGAACGGCGTATCAAAGAAAGTGAAGAACGTCACGCGGAAGCCGAGCGTTATTTTGCTGAAGCAAAAAAAGCGTTGGACGCTTCCCGCGAGGAAGCGGAAGCCATCATCGCGCGTGCTCGTAACATCGCTGAAAAAGAGGCTGCTGAACTCCTGCGCGCAGCACGCGAAGAAAGCGATCGTCTGCGCGAAGAAGCGAAGCGTGCCATTGAACGCGAGCGTGAGCTTGCGATACAGGAAATCAGAAAGGAAGTTGCGAACTTAAGCCTGCGCATCGCCGAAAAAGTTGTTTTAAAGCATATGGATTCGGAAACTGATAAGGCTTTGGCTGAACGCCTGGTTCAAGAAGTGGGGGCGCTTCAATGAATGAGCGTCTTGCCCGTCGTTACGCCCTAGCCCTGATTGAGTCGTATAAAGATAACGAACAACGCATGCGCGCCCTTTCCGATATGAAGGCGCTGTTAGATTATTTGAACGAAACCCCTCAGGCATGGGAGATTTTGACACATCCGTTGGTAAAAAAACGGGATAAACAGGCGCTCCTTCAGGCGCTGGCAAAAACCTTTGATGCGCACATGCAAACATTTTTGCGTCTTGTGTTTGATCGCGATCGTTTGAACTTGATCCATGATATCGGCCACATGTATGAACGACTTTTAAACGAGCGCACGGGTCATCGATCGGTCGATATTTATGCCGCCCGTCCCTTAGCGCCGGATGTGAAAGAAACAATCCGCAAAGCTGTAGAAACGTATGTCGGTCGCGCCGTCGAATTGAATGAGAAAATTGATCCGAATCTATTGGGTGGTTTCGTCCTTACCATCGATGATCTACGTTTTGATGGCAGCATTCGCGGCACGTTCGAACGACTCAGAAGTGTACTTGTGAAGTGAACGAGATGAAAAGGTGGTGTAGACGTTGAGTGCGATTAAAGCTGACGAGATATCATCCCTCTTAAAACAGCAGATTGAGCAATACGAAACGACGCTCGACATCGCGGAAGTCGGTTCTGTCATCCAAGTTGGTGACGGGATAGCCCTCGTTTATGGACTCAAAAACGCCATGGCCGGAGAGCTCCTTGTATTCCCGGGCGACACCATGGGGATGGTGCTGAATCTAAACGAAGATTCGGTCGGGGCCGTCATTATGGGTCCGTATCGGCATATTCGTGAAGGCGATACGGTCAAACGAACGGGCCGAATTATGGAAGTGCCCGTCGGTGAGGCCTTGATCGGACGTGTCGTCAACCCGCTTGGTCAACCGCTCGATGGTCGGGGTCCCATTCAGACTTCTGAAACACGACCCGTTGAATCTCCGGCACCGAGCGTGATCGATCGTCAGTCAGTATCCGAGCCCATGCTGACAGGGATCAAAGCCATCGATGCGATGATCCCGATCGGACGGGGACAGCGTGAATTGATCATCGGCGATCGAAAAACAGGTAAAACCGCGATCGCTGTCGACACCATCATTAACCAGAAAAACCAAAACATGATTTGTATTTATGTCGCCATTGGTCAAAAGGAATCCACGGTTGCCAAAGTGGTGGAAACGTTAAGACAGCATGGGGCGATGGATTATACGATCGTTGTCACCGCTTCAGCCTCCGAACCGGCGCCTCTCCTTTACCTCGCGCCGTATGCTGGGGTGGCGATGGGTGAATATTTTATGCACAAAGGGCAACATGTGCTCATCATTTATGACGATCTTTCCAAACAAGCCGCAGCGTATCGTGAACTATCGCTCCTTTTAAGACGTCCACCGGGACGCGAGGCGTATCCAGGGGATGTGTTTTACTTACATTCTCGACTTTTAGAGCGTGCGGCGAAGCTTTCTGATGCGCGCGGCGGCGGTTCCATCACTGCGCTTCCTTTCATTGAAACGCAGGCTGGAGATGTTTCTGCATACATTCCCACAAACGTTATTTCGATCACAGACGGTCAAATTTTTCTCGAATCCGATCTTTTCTATGCAGGTGTGCGACCCGCGGTAAACGTCGGGTTATCCGTATCGCGTGTCGGGGGCGCAGCACAAATACAAGCGATGCGTAAAGTGGCCGGAACGCTCCGCCTTGATCTGGCACAGTACCGCGAATTGCAAGCTTTTGCGCAGTTTGGTTCTGATCTAGATAAAGCAACACAAGCCCGTCTGACACGTGGAGAGCGGTTGGTAGAGTTATTAAAACAAGATCAATACGAACCGATGCCTGTTGAACATCAAGTCGTCTCCCTCTTTGCCGGAACGCGCGGGTATTTAGATGATTTACCGATAAAAGATGTCCGTCGCTTTGAGCGTGAGCTTATTGCCTACTTTGAAGCTGAAAAAAGCGATTTATTAAATGAGATTCGCACAACAGGCAAACTCCCCGATGAACAAGCTATGAAAGACGCTGTTGAAACGTTTAAACGCGGTTTTCAATCCTCTAAATGATGTCTTAAAAAAGCTGAGGAGATGCGTTAGAAGACAGCGGATGCAACGGGTCAGAAAGGGGGATGAACGTGGCAAAAGGATTGCGTGAATTGCGAGCGCGCATTCGCAGCGTTAAAAATACGCAGCAAATTACGAAGGCGATGAAACTCGTTTCTGCCTCCAAACTTAGACGTGCGCAAGAAAGAGCAACATTAAGTAAACCGTATGCAGAAAAAATGCGCGCGCTCATTGCGCGTATTGCCCAAAGCACACCAGATGTTCGCCATCCGATGTTGGAAAGCCGCCCGATCAAACAGACGGGTTTTATATTAATCACCTCCGATCGCGGTCTAGCCGGTGGATATAACGCAAACGTTATTCGTGCATTGATGGAACGGTTGAAAGACTATGAGCGGCAGGCTGTTAAGATGATCGCCCTTGGGCGTAAAGGATATGATCATCTTACCAAACGCGGTTATCCCATTGCCGATTCGATCATTGGTTTAGATGATTTTCCACGCTATCAAGATATTCAGGCGCTTGCTTCGAAAGCTGTCGGTTATTTTACCTCTGGCGCCGTCGATGAACTTTACATTGTCTACAATGAGTTTATTAGCGCGCTGACACAACGGCCGAAGATCGTGCGCCTCCTTCCGCTTACGGACGCGTTCCAACAGCCGGAAGGCGGTGCGGATCATGCAAGCGCCTCTGGAAAAAGTTTTCATCAAGCATATCTTTATGAACCATCGGCGGAAGACGTATTAAATGTTTTATTGCCGCGTTATGCTGAAACGCTCATATACAGCGCCTTGTTAGAAGCAAAAGCAGGTGAACATGCAGCACGGATGACAGCGATGGGTGCAGCGACGGATGCGGCAAGCGAAATGATTCAGACGTACACGCTTGAACTCAACCGCGC
>JAVERJ010000166.1:0-4854 GCA_034007185.1 Candidatus Carbonibacillus sp.
TGCTGCAATACCCGCCGACCAACAGAGCGTACTCACCGTCTCACTCATGCCACCTAAACGATTCCATAGTCGCGCTTCAAGCGCTGTCAAAAGACCACTGGAAGCATAATCATAGCTGAAAAAAAGACTGGTCGGTCCTTTTTCTTGATAGGCGCGCGCGATGTGTTCCGCTATTTCATAAAGCGCCACGTCCCATGAAATACGGTGAAACGCGCCATCTATTTTTTTTAATGGATACAGCAAACGTTCCGGGTGATCATGACGGCGTTTCAGCGCGTACCCTTTACCGCACAGATGACCGCGCGTGATTGGATGTTTTGTATGTCCTGATAACTTGAAATCGTCTTTACCTATACGCTCAACGACCATTGAACACCCATCAAAACAGTTCAGTGGACATGCTGAATAAAATGTCGTTTTCATGATGCACCGCCTTGTTCTGTATCCCCTTTTGGCCAAATATGTTTTAATCTTTTTTCAAATGTGGCACGCGGCATAAGGACGCTGTGTCCACATCCACAACATTTGATGCGGATATCCATGCCGAGGCGAATGATCTCCCATCGGTTGGTTCCACACGGATGTGGTTTCTTAAGCGAAACAATGTCACCTAAAGCATACGTGATAGGCTTCATATGTCATCACCTACATTTCTTCCCCTGATGAAAACTTTTTTCCTAAACTCACTCAGAATGTGACGTTTGACACACCCACCCGCGTTTTTCACCTTCATTTATCAGCACCAGAAGCGCTTCTTTAATACGTTCGCCAAACATCTCCGCTGTTTCTCCCTCTTTCGGATACAAGGCTTGCCCATAAAGAATTCTTACTTTGGCCGGTCGCACCATACGTTTGCCTTTGGGCATGGCGCAATCTGTACCAAAAATAGCTGCTGGTAATACAGGAACACCGCTTTTGATCGCAAAAAAGGCAGCACCCTGCTTAAAATCCCCCTCTAAAAAACGCTTCGTACGTGTGCCTTCTGGAAACAAGCCGATGGAAGCCTTTTGTTTTAACAGTCTAAGCGCGTGTTTCACTGCTCCGAGATCATGACCGGAACGATTCACAGGAAACGCCCCGAGTTGTGTTAAAAGAAAGCGCATCCCACGGCTCTTAAAAAGCTCACGCTTGGCCATAAAATGTAACGGTTTAGGATAAAACGTGGCAATATAGATCGGATCTAAATTGCTCACATGGTTTCCTACGACAATATATGGAAATGTCTTCATATTTTCCGTTCCATGCACTTCCAAACGGTGATACATTTTAAACAAAGGCCAGGCAATCGCTTTTAAGAAAGCATACAACCACATGGTTGTGGCCATCCTTTCTTTTTAACTTAATGGGTGCATCATTTTGTTTTGCTTCTCTATAAAGGGAGGGAAGTGATGTATAGATTTACCGCTTTTTTTCTATACTGTTAGAGAATTGTTTACCTCTGTGCCCTTAAAAAAAACAAGTACTTTCTTCGATATTTTAACATGACAGCGCAAGCAAGCAAAGGGGAGTCTGATGAACACAGCGTTTTCATTTCACCCACATCCAACGCGCACGGCACTCGCTGAACAAATTTATGCACTTCTCTCCGACAGTCCATGGGTCTTTGTTTGCATTGGAAGCGATCGGTCAACGGGTGATGCGTTTGGACCTTTGGTTGGTTCTGAACTCCTTCGTTATTTCCCCGATATCCCCGTTTATGGAACGTTGGATGAACCTGTCCATGCTTTAAATCTTTCCTCCGTTTTAAACCATATTTCGACCGCCCATCCGAAAGCGCGGATTTTTGCCATCGACGCTGCACTGGGTGAACAAACGATGCTTGGTCGTCTACAGGTTGATACAGGGCCTGTTTTTCCTGGGCGTGGTGTTCAAAAAAACTTACCCGCCGTCGGCGATGCGCATTTAACTGCTGTGGTGAACCAAGCAGGGTGGTTGCCTTTTTGGATGTTACAAAATACGCGTTTAAGCCATGTTTTAAAACTTGCTCGACATGCGGCTAGTGCCATCGCCCTAGCCTGGGCGAGACATCAACTGACGTATGTTCCGGATAAGGCGCCTTTATCCGAACAGGCCTCGTACCCATCTTCATAGCCAAGATATACAGGTAACAAGACGATGTTTCTATATAGTGGTGATCATCGTAGGATTGGTTGCAGATATCAGAAGATCCATGTCAATAGCCAAGCTACGAGAAGCGCTGGTAGCATATTCGCAATGCGCAATTGTGTAAGATCCATGAGATTGAGACCAATCGCTAAAATGAGGATACCCCCCGTTCCGTTCATGGCTTGGGTAAAACGATCGAGGAATTCCGGGTGAATATGCTGTGCCAACATATAAGCGATTAAGGTCAAACTGCCTTGAAAGAAAAGGACGGGAACCGCACTAAAGAGCACACCGACACCAAGTGTACTTGCAAAAAAAATCGATGTGGTACCGTCTAAAAAAGACTTCATGTACAAAAGATGATGATCGCCTGTTAAACCACTTTCTATCGATCCCAAAATGCTCATGGAGCCTACCACAAACAAAAGGCTTGCTGTGATGAACGCTTTACTGATACGACCGTTTCCTTCTTTATCAGGGATGCGCCTTAAGATAGACTCTGTCATGCCATTGAGCATGCGTTCGATGTTCATGCGCTCCCCGATCCACGTTCCTATGACCAGACTTGCAGTAACATTTAATATATTCTCCACGCTTAACGCCATTTTTAATCCGATCAGTAGAACCGCTAAGCCCAACACATGCATAATTGCTTGACGCGTTTCACCGCTGATGAGCCGCCCTAAAAATAAACCACCTAGCGATCCAGCGACGATCGCTAGGACATTGACTACAGTGCCTAAAAATATCATGAATACACCGACCTTTATGTTAGAAACGATGCTCGCGTGTGCTTAGATCGATGAGCATGTTTAAGATGCGTTCCAAATCTTCTTTGGCTAAATAATCAATTTCAACTTTTCCTTTTGCCTCTGTTCCAATGATACGAACCCGTGTTTTTAAAGCGTCTTCGAGTTTTCTTTCAAGATCTTTAAAATATATCGAACGGCGCGTGGTCTCTTCATGATGTCTAGGATGTTGTTTCCGTGGTGTGGTTTTGTCCGTGCGGCGTTCTTTTAACACGCGTTCTAACATACGAACGCTCCAGTTGTTTTTTTGTGATTCCTGAGCAAGATGGACCGCCTCTTGTTCATCCAATCCGACCAGCATTTTGGCATGACCCATACTTAATGTTCCACGTGAAACATCTTCTTGAATGACCTGAGGTAATGTTAATAAACGCAAGTAATTTGCAATATGCGAACGGCTTTGACCCATTTTGGTAGCCAATTCTTCCTGCGTTAACTGAAACGTATCGATTAAGCGTTGATATCCGCGCGCAATTTCTAACGGTGTCAGTGATGCACGTTGAATATTTTCGATTAAAGCGACTTCCATCATCCGATCATCATCAAAAGAACGAACAACCGCTGGAATGGTCGTCAACCCTGCACGCCCTGCCGCCCGCCAACGTCTTTCTCCTGCTATAATCTCATAACCAACCACAGCAGGCCGGACGAGGATCGGTTGCAAAACGCCGTGCTGTTTGATCGATTCAGCCAGTTCCATTAAAGCTTCTTCATCAAACGTCTGACGCGGTTGAAAAGGATTCGGACGGAGATCAGCTAGAGCAATATACTGAACGCGATCTTCTTCTGAAATGTTCAGTTCAGGAATCAGGGCCTCTAGACCACGCCCAAGACCTGTTCGTTTTTGAGCTTTCTGCATGCGGATACGCCGCCTCCCTCCTTATGCACCATGTGTCATTATTGAACTGTTTTCGCCCGTAATACTTCTTCCGCAAGCGCCATGTATAGGTCTGCACCGCGTGACTTTGGATCATACGTAACGATAGACTGGCCATGGCTCGGCGCTTCACTCAAGCGAACATTACGTGGAATAATGGACTGGTACACTTTATCTTTAAAGTATTTTTTTACTTCTTCAGCCACTTGTAAACTTAAATTTGTACGCGCATCAAACATGGTTAGAACAACGCCCTCAATGGTCAGCGAGGCATTCAAATGTTTTTGTACGAGGCGAATCGTGTTCAGCAGTTGACTCAAACCTTCTAACGCATAGTACTCAGATTGAATCGGGATTAAAACAGAATCCGCTGCCGTCAGCGCATTAATCGTCAATAGGCCAAGCGATGGTGGACAGTCGATCAAAATGTAATCATATGCTTCTTTGACTTGTAATAAAGCGCGTCTTAATCGAACTTCCCGGCTAATGGTTGGCACCAGTTCAATCTCCGCACCCGCCAATTGTATCGTCGATGGTAAAATATACAGCCCCTCAACAGCAGTCTGTCGAATTGCAGAAGGCGCAGGTACATCGTTGATTAACAAGTCATAAACATCATAAACGACATCGGCTTTACTGACACCGAGTCCACTCGTCGTATTGCCTTGCGGATCCATATCGACGAGTAATACGCGCTGGCCAAGGGTTGCCAAGGAAGCACCAAGGTTCACTGTTGTTGTCGTTTTACCTACGCCGCCTTTTTGATTTGCTACGGCGATGATCTTACCCATCATTTCACCCTTCCGCAAGCCACGCTTAAACGTCATTGCTAGGAACGTTTTTGCTGAGGTTTTTTTGGTAATCGAATCATGAAGACATAATAATCATCGTCATCCATCTCTTCCGAATGAATTGCAAGACCTGTTTCTTCAACCATCTGCACGGATTGACGAATGGTATTGACCGCAAGGCGCAGATCGCGTGGAATTGATTTACCCAAACGATGTTTTTTTTCTTTAGGTTGTAGCAACTGTTGGACACGTTTCTCAGTCTCTTTAACCG
>JAVERJ010000167.1:0-4809 GCA_034007185.1 Candidatus Carbonibacillus sp.
CATCTCTTGAAGCTCTAATCCAGGAATCGAACGTAAAAGACGCCGCGGCTGTTCACGGACACCCTGAGCATGCGCCAAATGACAAGCATCATGGTAGACAACACGTGTTTCTAAGGCGGCTTTGGGAGGGCGATAACCGTAAGTAACAAGAAATTCACTAATATCTTTCACCTTGCGACTGAAGATGATCGCTTTTTCTCGATAGTGTGGGTCATCATGTAAAAGTTCACCATATTCTTTAAGTGCTGCGCCACAGCCAGCCGCATTCACAATAATAGCCTCCAGCCCTTCGTTCAAAAAAGCATCAATATTGGCACGGGCCAGCTCTTTAGCATATTCACGATCTCCAGCATGCACGTGTAGCGCCCCGCAACACTTTTGAGCAGCAGGGACAACGGGGACATAGTCATTCACCGCTAGCACTTCAAGCGTTTCTTCATTGACATTCGCAAAAAATACATCCATGACGCAACCCGTAAAAACGCCCACACGCTGCATCGCATGTGTTGGATCCGAAGATAAAACATTATGATCAAGTACATCTTTTGATTCATGATGATTCGCGGGAAAAGACTGTCCGCCATAACGTTTACGTACCCCCGGTTGAACATCTGGAAGAACGCGTTCCATATCGCGAAGCGTTTTAGGGAGAAGTCGTGTAAGACGGCTCGCCCTTACAAACGCCTGAAAACCACTTCGCTGATAAAAGCGCATGAGAGAAGCCAAACGGTCTAAACGCTTCGGGCGCCCGATAACCCCGCGCAAAAGAAATTGAAAAATCCAGCCATGGAATCCTTGAGGAGGCTGCGCTTTAAAAAATTGCCCTCGCGCTGTCTCAATCAAACGACCGACAGGCACGCCAGAGGGACATGCTGTCTCGCATGCCCGACAAACCAAGCATGTATCAATTGGATCGCGCAATCCTTCACTCAAGTCCATCTTACCTTCAGCCGCCAGCTTGATAAGCTGCACCCGACCGCGCGGCGACTGGTGTTCTTGTGAAAGTTCCAGATATGTCGGGCAAGCCTCTAGACACATGCCACAATGGACACAAACATCATAATCGATTGCTTGTG
This sequence comes from Candidatus Carbonibacillus sp., assembly GCA_034007185.1. Classification (GTDB taxonomy): domain Bacteria; phylum Bacillota; class Bacilli; order Thermicanales; family DSM-22653; genus Carbonibacillus. Next base: position 1,077 of record JAVERJ010000167.1, read on the forward strand.
GTGGATCTGGATAAATAAATCCTTTGCTCATCCATCTCTCCCTTTCTGGACGAAAAGCTCTATCAACACTCAAATGCATTCACATGCAGGAAATAGTCTTCAACCACATGCCCAAATGCTGAGCGCTCCATAGGCATCATGCCTCTTTCACAAACGCAAAAGATGTTGAGCCATCAACATCCCCCGCATGCATTCTCATCCAACCCATATGACGGCAGGCTGTGTTTTGGGTCAAAAACCTTCTTGATCGTCTGCATCATCTTCCGTTCCCCGGGATTTACTGGATAACGATCAATCCCTTTGAACAAAAGAGATGGTGTACTTTCCAAGCGAACGTCATGACGTAAAAAAGAAGGCAATGTACTTAAAGGTTCGCGCAGACTTCGCAACGCCTCACTTAACGCTAAATCATCCAAAGCCTTTTGTGGCAACACAGTATGCAAGATTCCTGAACCGTAGCAGCCAAACATAAAGGGATTTCGGTCTCTAAACATGGCTTCTGTACGCTGCCACAATTCAGGAAACGCAGTCGGATGAACGCCACTACGGACATAGTGTGCATGTGGATCATTCGACGTCTCAGTGTGGGCGGGAAGGATGCGCGCAAGACGATCAAATACTTGATCCAAAGCATCCTCTGACAGACGAAATCCATCTTCTTGCCACACGTCTCTAACACCTTGCCAATTTATATGACGTCTCATCACTAGCCCAACATCCTTTGCCAGTGCCATCCATTGTGAAGAAGCGATGGCGACCGCCGCTGGTTCGTCAGCAAATATGGCTAAAAGGGCAGGTACATCAGGCCAGCCGATAGATGCAGCTGTAGTTTTGTTCAGCACATATAAACCTTGCATCTCTTGTGGCGTATCTCGGAGCACCCTAAAAAAATTCGTTAACTTTATCCAATCTAAAGTCTCTAAAGGCAAGACAACTGCTTCTTTTCGTGGTGGCAAAGGGCGCAAACGAAACGTTATTTCCAGAGCGCCTGCTAACGAGCCTAAAGAACCAATCAACAGACGAACAAAATCATATCCCGCAACGTTTTTCATCACTTTACTTCCAAGTTCCATCACTTCACCGGATGTCATAAGAATACGTGTGGCGAGGACGTGATCGCGCCAACTGCCCTGTCCCATCTTAAACCAATTGACCTCTCCGCTCATATATAAACCTCCGACCGTTGCATATGCCGCATAAGGCGGCGCGATGGCAACCGTCATCCTATCTTTTTGAAGCACTTCTAACAGTTCGGCATACGTTGTACCTGCGCGTACGGTAACGATGAGATCGCGCGGTCTATAATCGACAATCCCAGTATATTGGTGGAAGGATATCACACGTTCTTTCTCCCCTTCAGGTGTAACGCTTAGGCGAGGTGTGCGGTAACGTTTCGTTCCGTTGCCTTGCCATCGCCATCTTTCATCACTTGCCTGAAGATCGCGAACGAGACTTACAAAACGATCTTCACGATCAGGGGATTCTATCACTATCGCGTCATCTTTGGTTTTTTTTGAATGTTTCATTATATCTTCTCGAATGACTTCGCTCATCGATCGTCACCACTTTCTTTGACATCCTCAAGACGCTCATCAATCCTGAAATGTTGTTCCATCGGGTGCATCGGTCACACTTGTTCACAGCCGAGCCACACATATACCCGCTCCAAATGATGACGCATCGCTTGTCGTGCCAATCGTCCATCTTTTTGCTCAATCGCCCCGACAATGGCTTGGTGATCTGCATGAAGCATCTGCAAGCGCTCTGAATCATGGTGCGCCTTATCATGAACCGCATGTAAGACCAAGCGGAGAGAGCCGGAAAAAGTATCAAACAATTTTAATAAAACATCATTATGTGTCGATTGAGCGATCAACCGGTGTAACGAGAGGTCGTACTTAAATAACGAATCCTGACCATCGGCTTTTTGCTCCGAGACCATAACACTGATGATTTGCCTCATTTGAAACACATCTGATGGCTTTGCGAAACGCGCTGCTTCTTCAGCCATCGCACTTTCTATGACCAATCGCGCACGCATCATAGAACAGATCGACAATCTTTCTTCTTGTTTTAGGGTCGGCAAATAAAAATAAAATCGTTTTTCTTGGACGAATGTGCCCTCCCCGTGAATGAGTCGAACATACCCACGTCCTTCTAACTGTAACAAAGCATCACGAATCGTGGAGCGAGATACCCCGTAGTGTTTCATCAATTCAACAATCGAAGGCAGCTTGTCGCCGGGTTTCCATATATCGTTTTGAATATTTTTTATCATAGCTTGTGCGACTTCATCCGAACGTTTTCGAGAACGAAGCATAACATCTATCCTTTCGCTATGATTGCACACATAAGACATCTGATTTGTCTTTATTAAACCAAATATTCTAAACCATGTCAATAAAAAAATCCTTCATCATGTTTGTTTCAAACCACTCAGCCTAGAAGGTTTGGAACAACGGATGAAGGTGATGAACATTGACTTTGCATGTTTGATAAACCATTTTAACCTTACGTGGACAGACTATGAACGTTTCAATGTGATGCGACAGACTTTGTCCAACGCCCATGTACCTAGATCAATCGTATAAAACCCATCGAGTAAATGTTCGATGCGTTGAACTTTCATCTCGATCGTATCACCTTGAACAGAAGCATTGAGCGATATACAGGCATCATCTAAGGGTTGATCATTCACCCAAACATTTTCCGGTTTCTCACCAAACCAATGCAAGATCCATCGTCTATGGTGCTTTTGACTTTCATCCGCTTCATCGTGGAATGTTGTAGAAGGCACGTGAAGCGGGTCAATGAAGAACGTGATTGTTTTTTCAGAAACGATTTGTCGAAAACGCGTTAAGCGATAGTCACCGCGTTGATAGGCCATTGTTTCTCCATCATCTTCGTATAAATACCCTTCGCCATTCCCAGGAACGGCAACAAGATGGACCGACGCTAACTTCCATTCACCGGTGTGTTCAATTGGTTGCATCGTTGGAAGCACTGCACCCGCTTTAAGGAAAACTGGAATTTCTTCTATGCCTACTGAACGTTCGACGCGCAACGTTCCTTGATCTTTCGACCGTTCGTAAGAAGGAAGCCACCACCAAACATTTTGAACATCATGGTTATGATGACCATCCGCGGATGCATAAAACGTATGGCTAAAAAGATCAAGCCATATCCCGTGCGGAAGACGAAGGGAAAGGGATGTCTGACGCTCTTCCGTAATCGGTGCGACGAGCAGATGGTCGCCAAACATATACATCGATCCTTCACGGAAAAAGGTTGGATCATCAAAGGCAAAGGTCAAAGGACGGACATAAGGGACCCCTTCAGCATAAAGCTGATACGCCATCGTATAAATGTAAGGTAACAACCGATAACGAAGGCGAATCATCGCTCGCGCAAGTGCTTCAACTTCTTCACCAAACGCCCACGGTTCGCGCGAAGAACCGGCACCGTGTGGTCGTACTTGTGGCGTAAAGATGCCGAATTGCAACCATCTTAAATAAAGTTCAGGAGACGGATCTTCCCCGATAAAACCTCCGATATCGCTATTCCAGAGCGGAAAACCGGCCAGCGACATTGAAAGCATGAGTGCCGGTTGCTTTTTTAGATGGTCCCAACTGGTATGAACATCCCCCGACCACACGCCAACACCATAACGCCCCGCACCAAACCACACGCTGCGACTCATAATAAACAAACGTTGATCCGGCCTGGCTTCTTC
>JAVERJ010000169.1:0-4781 GCA_034007185.1 Candidatus Carbonibacillus sp.
TACTCCGTGCTCGCACGCGATACGCAGCTATACCAAGCATTCGGAAAACGTGCTGTCCATGCATTGGATGAAACATGTTTTTTTGATTTTGCTCGTGAACTGACGGCCATTCTTTATACGCCGCCCGAGCGGGGCAGTTTAAAAAATGCATTGGAACATATGTGGGGCTACGTCGCAAAAGAAGCAAGAGGAGAGGAAAAAATACAGGCTTTTCAAGACGAGCGGGCGATGCTGGCGACGATCGTCACCATCATGCACAGAAACCGTGATAAGCACGTTTATCTTTTACAGCAAACAGCGCTTACCGATCTCGCGGTATGGGTCGAACTTCTGCATAATCAATCGGGCGATCGGCATGAATAAATTTCAACTCATATTCAGTAGGAATCAAAAGCGCGGGATGGATGCCCCATACCATCTCCCATACATATCCCATAGAATTGAGCGCCATTTGTTCCGTTTGTAATGCCTCCGTTTGTACATCGTGCCTCACTGCTCGTGATGGCTGTAACTCTAACCACGTGTTGATAAGCTGCCAAAACGCCTTTCCGGCCGCTGGCGATTTGAGATTCGATACTGCTAGAAGTTTTTCGTAGAACTCTGCGGCCGTATCCCTTTCCTTGAACATTGGAAATCGTGTTTGCCGCAGCTTTTGTAGGTCGCGATACAGTTCCTTTACATACCATTGGTTTGTTTCAAAACTGGCCAAGGAGTAAGCAAAAAAATCATTGTGATCCGTTTTAAACACGAGTCGGCCGCTCTCTTTCAATACCTCTTGATATTGCCAAAGATAAGAGGCATGCGTGAGCCGTCTCCGTTCGTGGCGTTTTTTAGGCCACGGATCACTGAAGTGGAGATATACTGTGTCCACGGCGTGCGGCGGCAATAGTTGCCTTAGATCGTGTAGATGATGGCGGAAGAAGATAACATTATCGGGAGGAAGCCCTTCATGAACGGCGATCAGCTTTTGCCATGCGCGCAGAAGAAGGGCGTCGTATCGATCGATGCCGATGAATACATGATCCGGATAAAGTCGGCTCATCACACTTAAAAAAAGACCTTGCCCCATGCCAATCTCTAAATGAATGGGGCGAGGCGTACTCGCAATATGTTGCACTGTTTCTCGAAACGCCTGGGGATCGGTAAAGAGGACGTTGGGAGATGTTGTCGTCTGTGAAGCTGAGATACGCTCAATGAAGGGCGATGAAAGACGAATGTTTTTACCTCGCAACCGCAAAATGATCATCCTTACGATGGTCGATGACGATGCATGGATGTCTTGCCTTTTGATCCTGTCCAAAGACCACTTGACTCAGTTTTGATTCACTCTCATGATAACACAATCGGACGCGTTAAGCGCGCGTGCTTCGTATGTCTTGGCGCATAAAGAGTGTAAAGGATATGGCAAAAAGGATAACACTCATAGCCAAAAGCCCTACAATCTGCGGCCAGATCAGGAGGAGACTTTCCAAAAAGGGAAGCGGTGTCGGTATGGCTCCGACAAGCTGTTCCAAAGAGAGCGGTCCGAGCGCGCGGACACTCGGCGTTAAAAGGGTTGTTGTAGCTTCATCGTAAATCGTCGCTGGGGAGAGTCGACTTAAGCCTTGATGCCAAGCAATGCTACTAAAGATCTCATCCGGTGTACCCGTTTGTTTCACCGGAGCAACGACATCGACGATCATCGGATAAAAAAGTGTAAAAAAGAGCCACATGGCTAAGGCCGCCAGCACGCTCGTTGCGCCTTGACGAAAGACGAGCGAAAAAAGAATACCGAGACTCATCCATACGGCCACATACAACGCCGTGACCACCAAAAAAACGACGATGCGCAGCACTTCTTCAAAAGAAGGGGGCAGGCCAAAGATCAATATGCCTAGGCCGATAACGAAAAACCCTAAAGCTAGAAAAAAGACGGTCATGACGAAGAGAGAAGAAAGCCATTTGGCAAGAATAATGTCATCTCTGTAAAGGGGCTGAGCCAACAATCGAAGCAGTGTGCCTTTTTGCCTTTCACTGGAAATCGCATCAAAGGTCATGGCAATGCCTAGGAGTGGCGCTAGAAACGTGACAAAGGCTAAGAACGAAGGCAGTCGTCCATTGGAAGCGGTGAGCATTTGTAAAAAGACGAAGACTTCACCAAATGGTTGATCAGAAGCCTTGGCGAGCACGTCACGAATCGTCTGGGCCACCGTGACCATGGAGGCGGTTGCTGTAAGGGCAATGAGGGCAATCAGAATATTGAAGCGCCAGGAGTGAATATGATCCGCGATTTCTTTTTTTAGTAAGACCTCACGCGCCCGGTTCAAGCCCCTTCCCTCCCTTCAAAATAACGATGATAAATCTCATCGAGACCGATGGCACTGCTTTCCAGGGTATACAGTTTGCTGTGATGTTGGATGATCGCTTCAGCGACAAACGGTGCAACATGTTCACGTGCCAAAAGACGTGCGGCTGTGGATGAAAGCCTTTCGATGGCGGTGATGCCTGGAAGCTTTTGAAGCGTCGCAAGAAGCGTATCATCGAGTGGATCGGCTTCGACCTTCAATTGATAAGGTGCATCTTTAAACAAGTTGTGGGCCAGTTCAGCGATGGTGCCCACCGCTAGCAGTCGACCATCAATAAATAAACCGACGCGATCACAGATCGCCTGTACCTGATGTAAATGATGCGAGGACAAAAGGACGGTGATCCCTTCTTCTGCACTCAGTGTACGAATCAATGATAAAAACGCACGCACCCCTTCGGGGTCAATGCCCAGCGTCGGTTCATCCAGCACAATAATCTTTGGGCGTTTAATGAGCGTGTCTGCCAATCCAAGCCGCTGCCGCATGCCGCGAGAATATGTGCCTGCTTTTTGATCCGCCGCTTCTTCTAAGCCGACCCTTTGAAGGAGGGTTTGCGCCGCTTCGTCAGCCTCTTCTTCAGAAAGACCATTGAGGCGCGCTGTAAGGCGCAAATTTTCACGCCCAGTTAAATCTTCGTAAAATCCGACATCATCTGGAAGGTAACCAACGTGTTTTTTGACTTGAAGTGGATGGCGTGTGGCATCGATACCCAGCACGGTTGCTTTGCCTTGCGATGGTTCAATGAGCCCGAGGAGCATGAGAATCGTTGTTGTTTTTCCAGCACCATTGGGTCCCAAAAGGCCAAACACTTCACCTTCATAAATCGTAAGATTCAATTGATCAACAGCGGTTTTAAAGCCATACTGTTTGCTGACGTTTTCGAGTTGAATGACCGGTGTCCTCGATGATGACTGATTGGACGCGCGGGATGTGCGTTGTTCCATCGTCACCGCCTCCCATACTTTTTGATCAAACGATAAAGCGCATAAAGAACGAGGGCGATGATCAAAAGGGCCACGGTCCCCCACAAAAGGGATGTTTTGACCGTGATCCGCACGTCTTTAGAATCACTCGTCTCAGCGGTTCGCGCTGTTAAGCTTATCACATAGTCACCGGCAATCGCTTTTTTATCTGCCTGTATCGTTGCGGTCACATCGCGTGTTTCTCCTGATGGGATCTCGTCAACGGTAGACGGATCAAACGTTACATTCCAGCCGATCGGCGTGTCAGCGCTGAGATGAACATTCCGAAGGGGGGCCGATCCCGCATTTTCGATACGAATGGTGAATTTTCTTTCGCCACCAGCGGTGATATCCGATGACAGTACACCGCTTGGCGTTGTAAGACGCAGGCGATACGTTCCGCGGATGACAGCTTCCAGCGTCTCTTTGGCACTTACATTTTTGGCCTCGGCCATAATAGGAATTTTATACGTACCTGCTTCGATCTGGCTAGGTGGTGTGAGCGTCACACGGATCGATTTACTTTGACCAGCCTCAACGTTGACGCTTGTAACATCTTTGCCTTCTGCCGTAAATTGCACATTCCAACCGGAGGGTGCATCAGCACGAAGGGCAAATGTTTGCGAGTCTGGGGTAAGATTTTTAAGGCGCATATCATAGCTAAATGTGGATGTATTGGTCCCTTCCAAGTTGGGTTGGTCGCTTTTGAGTTCGACTTGATACGTCCCTTGTTCGGTCACTCGCACATGCAGTGTTAAAACCGTGGTGTCTTGAGACACGAGGCGAACTTGATACGTACCCATGTCGATTTTAAGCGGAACATCCACCGATAGATTGACCGTTTGATCGCTTTCTGCGTCGACAGCGATCGAAGAAAGGGTGTACCCACCAGAAGATAGACGTGTCTTCCAATCCGTCGGCGCTTCGACGCGAAGCGGTACATTCACCGGCGTTTTGTTTGGATTTTTAATCGTGATCGTATAGGAGATGGTCTCACCAGGTGTTACATCGATATCTGTATACGGGGTGAAAAACGTAACACCAGAGGGGAGCGCGAAGGCATTTGACAAAGGATAAAACGATAAAAAGATAAAGAAGATGAATAATAATGTTCGCTTTAAAACATGCACTTTGCTTGCAGGTGCTGACATCAACCATTCACCATCCTTGTCTTGTGTTGTCTTGTGTTGTTCATCCATGGATATATTCGAACAAACAAAGTCTATGGATGATGTAAATATTACCCTTTTTTTCATGAACATGCTTGGATGAGCATAGAGGCAATCTGACCAATAAGGATACACATCATGCCAAATGCGCATCATGTGCAACGGCATTTAAGGCACGTCTTGACACGCTTTCTTTCCCTTGTCTTCATGGGTGCGCATCGCTACAATAACTTTAGAGCCATATCCATTTCGACGTGGCGCGAGGTGAGCGATACCTTGCTGAGTGAGTCCGAATTTAAAACCAT
>JAVERJ010000168.1:0-4781 GCA_034007185.1 Candidatus Carbonibacillus sp.
GCCTGAAACAATGTGCGGAAATGCTCTTCACCTTTCAAGGCCCCTGCTTCTCCATGGTAGGTGGCTGTGATGCGTCGCGCTAAATCCATCTTTACATCACGCGGGTGGGCTTTTCCGGAAGCGAGGTCTTCGGCAAGTTGTTGTAGTGCTTCGGGGGAAATATCGGTTAGTAACTCATAGTATTTAAGCATGAGTGTATCTGGGAGCGACATGACTTTCCCATACATCACCTCGGCTGGCTCACTCACACCGATGTAATTTCCAAGGGACTTACTCATCTTGCGTACGCCATCGAGACCTTCAAGTAAAGGCATCATGATGACGACTTGCGGGTGTAGACCGAAGGCGCGCATCAGTGTGCGCCCCATCAAAAGGTTGAACTTCTGATCCGTCCCCCCTAATTCAACGTCGGACTTTAGCGCTACGGAATCATAGCCTTGCATCAGCGGATAAAAAAACTCGTGTAAGGCAATGGCTGTGCCTTCGTTGTATCGTTTTTGGAAATCATCACGTTCAAGCATACGGGCGACAGTGGTTTGCGCGGCTAAATTGACCACATCGGCAAAGGTAAGCGGTGCTAACCAGGTACTGTTAAAATGGATTTCAACCTTTGATACATCGAGCACTTTGGCAAATTGATCGACATACGTTTGTGCATTTTGTTTGACTTCTTCTTCCGTAAGTTGTTTACGGGTTTCAGATTTTCCTGTTGGATCACCAATGCGCCCGGTGAAATCTCCGATGACAAGTTGAATGGTATGCCCGAGCATCTGAAATGTTTTTAGCTTTTGAATAACGACCGTATGTCCAAGATGAATATCCGGTGCAGAGGGGTCTAAGCCCAGCTTGACTTTGAGCGGGCGATTGTGCTCAAGACTTAATGCAATTTTTTCCCGAAGTTCATTTTCGTCTATGATTTCTACCGCTCCGCGGCTTATCATCGCCATTTGTCGTTCTACTTCTTTGATGATATCTGGATCGCGTGTTGTTTGCAAATGACTGCCCTCCCTATGATATGGTTATGAAAGAACCTTAAGCATCATGGTGCAGAACCTATCTCAGTGTGTCGTATGCTGTGGGTCGTATGCTCAGCCGTGCTTATGGTTAAGTATACTGAAGGCAATGTGGTAAGGTCAAACATCGATCATGGACCGCGGATCGGTTGATTACAGTTGGCCACAGGTAAATGCAAAGTGCGCACAAGCGCAACTGACGCCTTTATTTTTCGTCTAAACCTTGGAACGATCTATGACATCAACGATCCGAATGTAAGATGTGAGGATGTCATGAATTATGGAGGCGCGCTGTCGTATGGTATAATGTTGTTTAGAAAAAGGGGGTTCTTTCGTGTCACACATACAAAACAAAACCTCAGGCAAAAAACGCAACATTGACACCAAGACGCTCATCATTCGCCTGTTACAACTTTTCCTCCTCATCGTTATAACGGTTTTCTTCCTCGGGGTAGGGATGGCTTTTGGTTTTGTCGCTGCCATATTAAAAGATCAGCCGGTTCTTTCTTATAAAGACATCAAAAAAACGCTGGAAGAGATGAACAGCTATACGAGTTTTGCATATTTTCGAGATGGTACACCCATCGGTAAATTGCCCATTGAAGGCGATCGACGTTATGTATCGCTTGATAAAATCTCACCGTATGTGATCGATGCCTTAATCTCGACAGAAGATAAAAATTTTTATCAGCATATGGGTGTCAGCATTCGCGGCACAGGGCGCGCGATTGTTCAACTTTTGACCCGCTCTGAAGAGCAGACAGGCGGGTCAACCATCACGCAGCAACTCGTTAAACAAACACTTTTGGAAGAATCTTATCGTCAGGAGATAAGTGGAAAAGTCAAAGGCAATGAGTTGAGACAGTTACAGTATCGTCGTAAAATCAATGAGATTTTACTGGCATTGCGCATAGAGCGTTTTTTATCTAAGCAACAGATTTTGGAGTATTATTTGAACCAAATGTATTTTGGTCGACCCCAAGGGGGCGGGAACCTTTATGGCATAGAGGCTGCTGCCCGCGGTTATTTTGGTGTTCATGCCAATGAATTAAACCTGGCGCAAGCTGCTTATCTTGTCGGCCTATTGCAAGGTCCGGCCAATTATCTCCCCTACGGTGATACAGAAGAGGCTGGTCTCAAGCGCATGAAAACCGTTTTGATGCGCATGAAGGAGGACGGTAAAATCGATGAAACGGAGTATGAGACAGCACTTCAATTCGACCTCATAGGAAGTATTAAAGAAGCCAAATCAACAGATAGTGCCTATCGGGACTATCCCTTTCTTATGTTTGAAATCATCGATCGCAGTGCAGAACAACTTGTTCAGCAAGATCTTAAGGCGCAAGGGATTGATATACAAGACGTCGGACAAGAAGCGTATCAAAAGCTTTACAATGAACTTCTAGAAAAGAAAAAACGGGATCTTTTGACCAAGGGCTATCATATTTACACGACCATCGACAAGGATTTATACGATGCGTTTCAAGCCTTTGCTGCCAATCCGAAAAATTTTTGGACAAACCCGCCCAATTATACTGTGACAGTCGGCACAGGGGCCAATAAAAAAGAGATTAAAGTAACCAATCCAGTACAAGAAATTGGTGCTGTACTCTTAGATAACAAAACCGGGGCGATCTTAGCCTCGATCGGGGGGCGTGATTACAAACGAGAAGCGACCAATCACGCTGCCTCTCCGCGTCAGCCAGGCTCGACCATGAAGACGATTTTAGCGTATGCACCAGCTTTTGAAGAGGGCATATTGACCAGTCCCGACGCGCCGATCGATGATACACCGATCGTTTTGAATAAAGGAAAACCTGATGAGCATACGCCATTAAACTATGATAATAAGTTCCATGGCTTGATGAGCGTCCGTGAAGCACTGGCTAAGTCTTGGAACGTCCCGGCCGTCAAACTTTCTTTAGAAGTCGGCATTCCCAATGCCTTAGCCTATGGACGGAAGATGGGCATCACAAGTTTTGTTCCGGCCGATAACACGGCGCAGACGGCTGCGATCGGCGGGCTTACAAACGGTGTGACTGTGTATGAGATGACTCAAGCTTATAGCGTCTTTCCCAATGGGGGGAAACTCGTTCAAAGTTATATGATTGAAAAGATTACTGACGATGAAGGAAAGGTCATCTATCAGCATGAACCGCTTGTCACGCAAGCACTATCCCCCGTCACAGCTTATTTTGTTACCGATATGCTCAAAAGTGTGATGACGCAAGGCACTGGATCTGTGATTCGAGCGAATGTCGAAAAAGCTCATGGCAAACGCGAACTTTTCGGTAAAACAGGGACGACGTCACAAACGAAAGATTTATGGTTTGTCGGTGGTTCACCGAATTTAACCCTTGGTTTATGGCTGGGCTTTGATATACCGTACACCCAAAAAGCTGTCGATGGGATTCATAAAACAATATGGGCAAATTTATTTAACACGGTTCTTGATAAAAAGCCCGAACTCTCACCCAAAGATGCGCAATTCCCCAAACCAGAGGGCATTGTTACGTTGAATGTCTGTAAATATTCAGCGATGTTACCTTCGGAGGCGTGTTCAGCAGCTGGTTGGGTCGTGCCGATGCAGTTTTATAAAGAAAACGTCCCGACAGAGACGGATCAGGTTGTCCAACAAGCACGTATGGTCGTTGTGGATGGGAAAAATTACGTAGCGCTTGAGCAGACACCGGACGATTTGGTCATTAAAAAATTTCTAGTCAAACGTCAACCGTATGATTTACCGACGAAACCCGATCCAAAGATCCAATACCAACCACTTGATTGGGAACTGACGTATCCCAATGAGCTCGATCCACGTCAAGAAGATGGTCGACCTCCTTCAACCCCGCAAGGAATTGCCGCGCATTATGATGAAGGCACACAGACGGTGACAATAACGTGGGCTAAAAATCCAGAGCCCGATATCGCTGGATATCGGATTTATCGCAGCAGCCTTTTTGGAATGGATCGAATCGCCAGTGTGATGAGCCATCTACCGACATCGTTCAGTGAAAAAGTCAAAGACCCAACCGATGTATATGTGGTGACGGCAGTGGATATTGCCGGTAACGAGTCGCCGCCATCCTCGGCCATAAGCATTTTTGGTCAACCCGGAGAGGTGCATAAAGCCCCCAGCGCTCCCAAGGGTTTGAAGGCAAAAATGGATGCCTTCGGCGTTACACTCACCTGGGATCCGAATCCCGAACGGGAACAAGTCAAGCTTTATCATGTTTACTATAGTCCGGATAAGGATGGGCCTTTTGAAGAAGTAGGTACGAGCGATACGCCGTATTTACAGATTCTTTCGTTCGGTATGGAAGATGGGTTTTTCCAGGTGACAGCGGAAAATGCCTTAGGTGAATCCAATCCGTCCAAGACCGTGCAGGCCAAACCGGACAAACCGGGTAAGCCCGACAATCCCGGAAAACCTGGAAACGGCGATGAAAACGGAAATGATCAGGGAACAACTCCGCCCGATCCCGGTGTACAGGAGCCTGGGAAAGGAAGGCCGGGATCCGGGCAGTCGCCCGGGGAAGTCCTTCCGGGTGTACCGTCCGTACCGAGTCTGCCGTCTGACGGCACGCCTCCCGCCCCTTGACACCCGAACGTGTTTTCCGTATAATGTACGACGTGAGCTGTTCTGATATCGAACTGTCTCACGTCCATATGCGGGTGTAGTTCAATGGTAGAACTCCAGCTTCCCAAGCTGGCGGCGTGGGTTCGATTCCCATCACCCGCTCCATACATAAACTGACTAAAAGCCTT
>JAVERJ010000170.1:0-4762 GCA_034007185.1 Candidatus Carbonibacillus sp.
ACCCAAGATAGCCGACGTTATTGGGCGGTCGATCCAGCACTTGAAAGCGATCATCTTTTTTAAGCGACACAATATCGTTGGGGAGCACGCCGTCGATGATATCGGCTTCGCCCGATTTTAAGGCGTTGAGCCGTGCAGAGTTGTCTTCGACGACGGTAAAGACGACACGATCGAGGCCCGGCTCTCCACCCCAGTAGTCCTGATTTTTGACCAGGGTAATGGATGCTTTCGGTTTCCATTCTTTAAAGACAAACGGTCCCGTACCGACAGGATGACGGCCAAAGTCAGCACCGTACTTTTTAAGCGCTTCCGGTGAAGCGATGGCGAACGGATCCATGGCGATGTTTTGTAAAAAAGGCGCTTGACGTTCTTTCAGATGGAATTCGACGGTATACGGGTCAACGGCGACAACGTCTTCGATGATATCACCAAATTGTGCTTGGTAATATTCAAACTCTGCGTAGTGCGGATCGTTTGGATCGATCCAACGTTTAAAGTTATAGACGACCGCATCAGCATTAAAATCTGTACCATCGTGGAACTTTACGCCTTGTCGCAAGATAAAAGTATACGTCAGTCCATCGTCGCTCACTTTCCAGTCTGTGGCAAGCGCTGGTTCGACCTCGAAGCTATCTGCTTTATACTGAAGGAGCGGCTCCATAATGTTCTTGGTCACACGAAGCGACTCTCCGTCCGTCACCGTCGCCGGATCGAGGGAGACGGATTCCCCACCCCGCGCAAAAACAAGCGTTTTTTCACTGCTCTTCTGGCTCGAACCATTGCTTGCTTGGTTGTCTGTTCCGGTGTTACCACACGCTGTTAACGATACGACAAGAGCGAGTAAGAGGAAAAAAATGCCATATGTTTTAGAATGTTTCGGGAATAAAGTCCTTACATCTTTTCTTGCCTCACGACGCCTGCTGAACAATATGACCCCTCCTGTTTTGAAAGACTATTTTGCTTTCAAAGTTTAATTGAAAGATCTATAAGTTTTGAACCTATTATCGCATGATCCGTCTCTCTTGTAAAGTGAAGGGGATGCACGGTTTTTATTTATAGCTATGGCGATGGCGATAGCTATGGCGATGGTGAAAGCCACAGCGACTGTGCGCCGCAATAAACCTTATGATGATCGTGATCGTGTGTATGCCTTTCATGCGTTCCTCTTAAGCATACGCATCATGAGCGATATATGTCATGCCTCATGCCATGTGCTATAATAAATCGAAAGATAAAACGAGCATGTTTTTAAAGTAAATTAGAAAGGGTGAGTGTGTTGGGCCAAAGCGAATGCCACCGCCATAGCGATATCAAAGCCAGCGTAGCTGTTTTGACCATCAGCGATACGCGTACCATAGAAAACGATGAAAGTGGACGCCTTATCCAGGAAAAACTGAATGCTGCTGGACACACCGTGGCTCAATATAGTATCACGACCGATGATCCAGAAACCATCCTTAAAGCGATTGAGCAATATTTAAATGACCCAGACATCGAGGCGATCATCACCAACGGGGGAACGGGCATATCCCCGCGCGATCAAACGGTCGAGGTCGTCTCCCGCTTGCTGGATAAAGCGCTCGACGGTTTCGGCGAACTTTTTCGCTTTTTAAGTTATGAGGAAATCGGCTCAAGCGCGATGATGTCGCGAGCCATCGGCGGCATTGCACGGAGCAAACCGCTTTTTTCCTTGCCCGGTTCGAAAGCGGCTGTTCGCCTCGGGATGGAAAAGCTTATCTTGCCAGAGCTCCCGCATCTTTTGTACGAGCTGCGTAAACACGGCGCATAAGTAGAGGGGTCCCTTCACTGGTATTGGCATGCACGCATATGTGTATCACGTGCGCATACGCATCATACGCGAGGCTTACGTGTAAAAGGAACAAAAAAATGTTCACACATTGTTCAAAAATCGCTTTCTTTTCAATACTAAATGGGGTATCATAGATCACAAAGGAACTGCAACTGGATGAGGAGGCGACATCATGACCGGTATGATCTATGATGATAAAGTGAAAAATCGTCTAAAGCGCATCGAAGGTCAAGCGCGAGGCATTTTACGTATGATGGAAGAAGAACGGACGTGCGGCGACGTCGTTCATCAGCTAACGGCCATCCGAGCTGCCGTTGACCGCACCATCGCTTATGTGATCGGCAACTACATGGAACAATGTATTCGGGATCAAGTCATCAAAGGTGAAAATACGGAGCAAGCCATCCAAGATGCCATCGCGCTTTTAACCAAATCACGCTAATACACCATGCTCAAGGCATAACGCTCAAGACGCTTGCATCATCTGCTTAAAATTCGCCATGTAAAGGAGTCCAGCAATGGATCTTAGTCATCCTTCTCGTGAACATGTCGCCATGCTCATTGAACGCATTAAAACAAAACTCAAAATCGCCAACACAGAAATTCTTCAAGCCGATGATTTTTCACTTGAAGATTACGATGAACTGTATGATCTATACACCTTTATCGACAGCCGCCCTTCTTTTTCCGTTGGAGAAATCGAGGGCATTCTCGATGAACTGGGACGGCTTCGCAAAAAGCCTTCATGAAACCACGCACCCATTGACATCCAGTCGAAGAAAAGCTCGCCATACTCCCTGTTGTACGACGTACGAAGGGTGAGCAGGCGAGCTTTTTGATTGTTTTGTTTATTTGTTTACACGTACGATTTGTAAAGCCTTTTAAAGTCGTTCGTATGCTGGAAGCGTTAAAAATTCTACAAAATCTTCCCGGAGGGCAAGATCGAGGAATAAGGTCTTCGCCGCTTCATACTTGCCGCGCTCAAACCGTTCTTCACCGACCATCTCGCGGATCTTAGCGAGTTCTTCATCCGTCCAAGAACGAACGAGTTCTGCCGTCACTTTTCGACCGTCATCGAGCACACCTTTCGGATGATGGACCCACTGCCAGACCTGCGTACGGGCGATCTCCGCAGTCGCTGCATCTTCCATCAAGTTAAAAATGGCCACAGCCCCACTGCCCCTTAACCATGCTTCGATGTATTGTAAGGCTACGCTAATATTGTTACGCACACCATCTTCTGTAATGGTCCCCTCCGGTACAGCTAGAAGATCCTTTTGCGTCACGTGGACATCATCACGTTGCCGAGAGACCTGATTTTTCTCGGGCATATGTTCGTTAAAGACCGCCATCGCGACCGGAACCAATGCCGGATGCGCAACCCATGTGCCGTCGTGTCCATCGGTCACCTCGCGCAGCTTGTCTTGACGCACTTTTTCTAGGGCAGCATCGTTGGCCGCGGGATCGTTTTTAATAGGGATCTGTGCGGCCATCCCTCCGATGGCAAACGCGCCCCGTCGATGACACGTCTTAATCGTAAGCAGCGTGTAACTGCGCATAAATGGCACGGTCATCGTCACCTGTGCCCGATCTGGAAGGATAACATCTGGCTGGTTCCGCAGGCGTTTGATGTAACTGAAAATATAGTCCCACCGACCGCAATTCATTCCGACAATATGGTCGCGCAGTTCGTATAGAATCTCATCCAGTTCAAACGTCGCCATAATCGTCTCTACCAGCACTGTCGCTTTAATCGTACCAACCGGAAGATCAAGCGCCTCCTGTGCTGCTACAAAAACATCGTTCCAAAGGCGTGCCTCAAGATGGTTTTCTAACTTAGGGAGATAAAAATAAGGTCCACTCCCCCGTCGAATAAGCTCATGAGCATTATGGAAAAAGTAGAGTCCAAAGTCGAAGAGAGCACCGGAGACAGGTCGATGATCCATGGTCACGTGCTTTTCTTCCAAATGCCAACCGCGCGGACGGACGATCAGTACCGCTGGGTTATCGACGAGCTTATATGCTTTTCCTTCGGGCGAGACAAAATCAATCTGCCGACGAATCGCATCATACATATTGATCTGTCCTAGTACAGTATTGTCCCACGTCGGTGCATTGGCATCTTCAAAATCGGCCATAAATACCTTTGCCCCGGAATTAAGCGCATTGATAACCATCTTCCGATCGCTGGATGGGCCAGTGATCTCGACACGACGATCTTCTAGATCAGGGGGAACGTTGCCAACCTTCCATTCGCTTTCTCGAATATGCCTCGTCTCTGGTAAAAAGTCTGGAAGTCGCCCAGCGTCGATTTCTTTCTGCCGATCCTCACGTCTTTTTAAAAGTTCGCGTCGCCGATCGCCAAAACGTTCTTCTAACATGGCCACAAAATCGAGCGCCTCTGGTGTCAAAATTTCATTATAGCGTTCTTTCATCTCACCATGAATGTGAAGCTTCCCCATGCCACCATCGCTCCTTTTTAAAGATTTTTAAAACTTATTCGTCATTCCTAGGCGTCCATCGAACAGGTTCAGCCATGCGTTCAAGCAATGCCTTCAAGCAATGCCTTCAAGCAATGCGTTCAATCGTTCGTTCGCCGCATCAGGGCAAAACATTCTCTGCGTCAGCCGAAGACGCGCTTGACATAAACCGCACGCTATGTTTCAATAAAAACAAACGCTCATGTTCCGTATTACGGAACGATAGTCTGTATTACGGTACACATCTATACTATAACAGAATTCCGATCCATTGTAAACCATTTGTTACGATCTTTTTATTGGCATGTAGCGATCATGGGCCGATATGTTTGACACGTATCAACATCTTGCGATGTCTAAACGTTTTTAGATGTTTGGATGTTTGGATGTTGTGATGTTTGGATGTTACTTTCTTGAATCGAAAGGCGGGACACACTGTGCCAGAAAAAGTATCGCCAGAATCGATAGAGCC
>JAVERJ010000124.1:0-6221 GCA_034007185.1 Candidatus Carbonibacillus sp.
CTTGGAGCGTGCTTATTGGGAAGCGCTTGTCGATGATATACGAACGCCGGATGCGCTGACTGTACTTTTTGAACTCGTTCGTTTCGGACATCAACATCTTACAAATCTTAAGGATGTCACACGTGATGATGCAGCTTTTTTGGCAAAGACGTTTTTAAACTTAACCGATGTGTTAGGGTTCAAATGGATAGAGGAAGCATCGTACCCGGCGGAGATCGATGATCTTCTAAGAGCGCGAGAAGAAGCGCGCAAACAGCGCGATTTTCAGCGTGCGGATGCTTTACGGAAAGAGATCGAAGCACGAGGCTTTCGTGTGGAAGACACACCTTCTGGTCAACGGCTGAGAGCGCTTGAGCCCTGACACAAGGCGATCGATGGCCGCTCGTTCGTCGGTGTCATTTCACCATCGTGTCCGGTCAATGATTTTAGGGAAAGCAAAAGAAGGTGAAACATGGTGAAACATATGTCGAAAGAGACGTTTATGATTTATGGTCGACGACCCGTTTTAGAAGCACTGGCTTGTCGGGCGCCGATCAAGCGCTTGTATATACAACAAGGAACCCGTGGCGAAGATGTTCAGCGCATCGAAAAAGAGGCGATGGAGAAGAAAATTCCTTATACATGGGTCGATAAAAAAACATTGTTCGAACTTGTTGGGGATGAATTGCACCAAGGTGTCGTTGCTGAAACACCATCTTATAGGTATGCTGACCCCGAGCATTTGCTTCAGCAAGCGGTGCTTCAACCTTCAACAACCGTCTTGCTTTTAGATGAGCTTACCGATCCTCACAACATCGGTGCAATCGTACGTACGGCAGCAGCACTGGATGTTTTTGCGGTCTTTTTACCGAAGCATCGTAGTGCCAGTGTGACACCGGCTGTGGTAAAAGCGTCGAGTGGTGCTGTCTTCCATGTACCGATTGCACAAGTGACGAATCTCGTCGTACTTACAGAACGCTTAAAAGATAACGGATTTTGGGTGTACGGTGCGGCTGGGGAAGGCGGCCATGATTTTCGTTCGGTTGATTATAAGACGCGCACGGCGTTTGTCATTGGCAATGAGGGAAAAGGCATCCGTGCGGGTCTTAGAAAACATCTGGATGCACTTTTAGCCATACCTATGAGCGGTGGCGTGGGGTCGTTGAATGCTTCGGTCGCAGCAGCGCTTTTTATGTTTGAAGCATATCGCGCGCGTCATCCCATCGGACGATAGGACGACGATGATGGGCATTCTGTATGTCGATGGATACAATATGATCGGTGCATGGCCCCCGCTGCAAACACTTTTTGCGGCAGGAGAGATCGCTTTGGCTCGAGAAGAGCTCGTTCAGATGCTCGGCGAATTTGGAAAGATGCGTGATCTTCAGATTGTCGTGGTGTTTGACGCCGGGGGTGCGCCGGGGGGAGAGCATCGCGAACTGCTTAACAGTGTTACCATCGTTTACACGGCGCACGGCGAGACAGCCGATACATGGATTGAACGTGCGGTCAGTGCACACCTTGAGCCAAAGCGCGCTCGTAAGACGAAAGCGATACCATTGGATCGGCGTACGCCTGATCACAAGATTTATGTGGCAACGTCTGATCGTGAAGAACAAACATTTGTTTTAGGACGTGGTGCGCTGCGTATCAGCGCCCGAGAGTTGTGGGAAGAAATTATCGAAATGCGTAAAGAAGCAAGTCATGCGCTTGATCGATTGATGCACACAGACTCACGAACACCTTTGGAGTGTCATTTGCCAGACGATATTCGAGAATATTTTCAAAAATATCGCCGTAAATAAGCTGCAAGCGTTGACGGTTGTAAAAACAAGGCTTATAATAAATACCAGGGACTTAATAAGGACAGGCATCAATGTGCGTGAGGTGTGGTATGCCCAAAACAGCGTATGATCATATAACAGATGAAGAGATGCTGGAGAAAGTTCATTCCGGTGATCAGGCAGCGCTTGAGGCCTTAATTGAGCGTTATCGCGGTTTTGTACGAACCAAGGCACGTCCCTACTTTTTAATCGGTGCGGATCGAGAAGACATCATCCAAGAAGGGATGATCGGCTTATATAAGGCGATCCGTGATTATCGCAGTGAACGACTCAGTTCTTTTCGGGCGTTTGCCGAAGTCTGTATTACGCGCCAAATGATTACAGCGGTTAAAACAGCAACGCGGCAAAAGCATATTCCGCTCAACTCCTACATATCGCTGGATAAACCGCTTTATGAGGAGGAGTCGGAACGAACGCTTTTAGATATTTTGAGTGATCCATCGCTGGTTGATCCAGAGACAGCGCTTATTTTTCGTGAAGATTTTGATGCCTTTGAAGCGAAGATTGATCTTGTTTTAAGCGATCTTGAACGACGTGTTTTGAGATTATATTTAGACGGACGTACGTATCAAGAAATAGCGGTTGATTTAAAACGACATGTGAAATCCATCGATAATGCGCTACAACGCATTAAGCGCAAGTTGGAGCGGATGTTAGAAACACGGGAACTCGCCGTGCTCAAGTCTTAACACAAGATGGTCGTTGACAGAAGGCGTCTTTTTGTGATAGAGTTTTTGGGGTAAGAAGAGACCCCTTATTTTTTTGCATGCACAAAAAAGGGTTTACAGCAAGGTGTTATATTTGAACAGGAGGTGGCTTAAATGCGTGTCAACATCATTCTCGCCTGCACTGAGTGCAAGCAAAGAAACTATGCGACAAGTAAGAACAAGAAAAAACACCCGGATCGCATGGAGTTTAAAAAGTATTGCAGGTATTGTAATACTCATACCCTCCATCGCGAGACGCGTTAACGTAAAAGGGAGGGTGCACGATGGCTTTTTTAGCGCGCATCGGCGCTGGGTTTAAGCGTACAGGTGCCTATTTTCGCGAAAGTTGGCTAGAGCTAAAAAAAGTTAAGTGGCCTACGCGTCGTGAACTGATAAGCTACACGCTTGTTGTTTTAGGGACCGTTGTGGCCGTGGCACTGTTTTTTTATGTGCTCGATATCATCTTTAACTTTCTCGTCACATTCATTATGCGCTAGGGTGGCCCAGACAAGGTAAGGAGGGCGAAAGGGTGTCAGAAGAAGCGCGCTGGTATGTGGTACACACTTACTCTGGCTATGAAAAAAAAGTCGAAGCCAACCTAAAAAAACGCGTAGAATCGATGGGAATGGCAGATAAAATCTTTCGCATTATCGTTCCGATGGAAGAGATGCGAGAGATCAAAAACGGCAAAGCCAAAATGGTTCAGAAAAAAGTTTTCCCAGGCTACGTGTTGGTAGAGATGATCATGACCGATGATTCATGGTATGTCGTGCGCAATACACCGGGCGTGACGGGATTTGTCGGATCGACTGGTGCTGGCTCCAAACCGACGCCTCTTTTGCCTGAAGAAGTTGACCGTATCTTGCGGACGATGGGGCTTAAAGATGCTGCTGCGCATATACGTGTCAGTATAGGTGCGGCGGTCCGCGTACTGGAAGGCCCTTTTCAAGATATGCACGGTAAAGTAGAAGCGATTGATAAAGAACGTGGAAAGGTGATTGTGACGATTGATTTGTTCGGTCGGGAAACACCGGTCGAACTAGAAGCGTATCAGATTGAAGAAGTTTAAGCGTCTTTACCCTTGCCTTTTCTGGTGTTGCGTGTTATAATGTTCACGTTTTGCACACGGAGAAGGGGGTGAAATGATGGCCAAAAAGATTGTTAAAGTCGTCAAACTGCAAATTCCAGCGGGAAAAGCGTCGCCTGCTCCACCGGTTGGTCCTGCGCTTGGTCAAGCCGGCGTGAACATCATGGCATTTGTAAAAGAGTTTAACGCGCGTACAGCAGAACAGACGGGAATGATCATTCCAGTTGAGATTTCTGTGTTTGAAGATCGTTCTTTTACGTTTGTGACCAAAACGCCACCGGCTTCTGACCTCTTAAAAAAAGCTGCTAAAATCGAATCTGGTTCTGGTGAACCGAATAAGAAAAAGGTGGCGACCATCAAGCGGGATAAAGTGCGAGAAATTGCTGAGATCAAAAAACCGGATCTCAATGCAGTGGATCTGGAAGCGGCGATGCGCATGATTGAAGGAACCGCGCGTTCCATGGGCATTGTCATCGAGGATTAAACCACTGGATGGCATGACGCATAAGGCGGTCTCAAACGACAGTAAGCACCATAGTTGTGGGAGGATACGGTGCGTATCCGCAATTGCAACCACAAGGAGGAATGGAATATGCCAAAGCATGGTAAACGGTATCTTGAGGCACTTAAAAAAATTGACCGCACCAAAGCTTATACCCCAGATGAAGCGTTGCAACTTGTAAAGGAGACATCAACCACGAAGTTTGATGCGACTGTTGAAGTTGCCGTGCGCCTAGGGGTCGATGTCCGTAAAGCCGATCAGCAAGTTCGTGGTGCCGTCGTTCTTCCTCGGGGAACGGGGAAAACGGTGCGTGTGATCGTCTTTGCCAAAGGTGAGAAGGCGAAAGAAGCTGAAGCCGCAGGTGCCGATGTGGTCGGCGATGATGATCTCGTACAAAAAATCCAAGGTGGTTGGATGGATTTTGATGTCGCTGTGGCCACGCCGGATATGATGGCTTCGGTTGGTAAATTAGGGAAAGTGCTAGGGCCGCGCGGTCTGATGCCGAATCCTAAAACTGGAACGGTCACGCAGGATGTAACCCGTGCCATTCAGGAAATCAAAGCTGGTAAAGTTGAATACCGCACCGACAAACAAGGAAATGTACATGTACCGATCGGTAAAGTATCCTTTACAACTGAAGCGCTTAAGGAAAATTTCCTAGCTGTGATCGAGGCTTTAAAGCGAGCAAAACCAGCTGCAGCCAAAGGTGTCTACCTTAAAAACGTTACCGTCACATCAACGATGGGGCCGGGCGTTAAAGTGGATACAAGCGTACTATAAGGTGTGTCTCCTTTCAGTTGCGAGGCATGAGGTACGCGAGCGCGAGTTTATTGAAAAGCCAACTGAAGATCCTTCTCAGCCGTAGACAGAAGGTGCCTGGTTTCGTTTCTAAACTTAGGCTTAAACGTCCTTCCGAGGCCACGACGCTGTTCAATCGACCGGCGTGCGCGTGCCTCCCGGAGAAAGGCGGGTGGCTTTTTGATTTCGTAAAGTAGTTTGGATAAAGGGGGTGCTTTTGTGAATCAAGCTAACCGTGAAAAAAAGATGCGCTCTGTCGAAGAAATTCGCGAGCGTTTAAAAACGAGTGCCAGCACGGTCATCGCTGATTATCGCGGACTTACGGTCGCCGAAATGAACGATCTCCGGCGGAAGCTGCGGGAGGTAGGCGTCGACTTTAAAGTGTATAAAAATACACTTGCTAGACGTGCGGCACAAGAAGAAGGTGCAGAAGACCTTACCACGTACCTCGTAGGGCCGACGGCGCTTGCCTTTTCTAAAACTGATGCGGTGGCCGCTTCTAAAGTTTTGCGTCAATTTGCTGAAGCCCATCCGAATTTGGAAATTAAAGCAGGCTGGCTTGACGGCAAGTTAATCGATGCAGAAGGTGTAAAAAAACTTGCCGATATGCCGTCGCGCGAAGTGCTTCTGGCAATGCTTCTGGGCGTCATGCAAGCACCGCTTAGAAATATGGTTACAGCGCTTTCTGAAGTGGGTGGGGCGCGACGCCTTGCTACTGTGCTTCAAGCCGTCGCTGAACAAAAGGAAAAAGGGCAAGCATCTTAACAATTACGTCAAACCATCGTCATCGTCGCTCAAACGAACGATCATCACATCGTGAAACATCATAAGGAGGATATCGAATATGGATAAGACTCAATTTATCGAAGCGATTAAATCAATGAGCGTCCTTGAACTGAACGAACTTGTAAAAGCAATTGAAGAAGAATTTGGTGTTAGTGCTGCGGCGCCTATGGCTGTTATGGCTGCTGGTGCTGCACCGGCAGCGGGTGCTGCGCCGGCTGCTGAAGAGAAAACATCTTTTGATGTTATTTTAAAGAGCGCTGGAGCCTCGAAAATCAACGTAATCAAAGTGGTGCGCGAACTAACCGGTCTTGGTCTTAAAGAAGCAAAAGATCTTGTCGATGGTGCACCGAAGCCTGTTAAAGAAGGCGTTAGCAAAGATGATGCCGAAGCAATGAAGAAAAAGTTAGAAGAAGCAGGTGCCGAGGTCGAACTCAAGTAGTCATCTACCGAGGACCTGTGATTGAAGGAAAAAGCCCGTACAGACAAAAAGAGGGGAGTCATCTCCCCTCTTTTTCAAT
>JAVERJ010000007.1:0-24365 GCA_034007185.1 Candidatus Carbonibacillus sp.
TGCATTGTGACTCGTACGTCGAGGTGATTGTCTTGCGTCATTATTTTATGGAAAGTCCTGAAAGTCGTTCTGATCCTCAAACGATTACAGTCCATTTTCAGGGAAGGACGCTCCAATTTTTAACAGATCACGACGTTTTTTCTAAAGATGGGCTTGATCGGGGGAGCCGTCTCTTACTCGAGACATTTTTGGAACATGCAAAAAACCGTTGTCATCACCAAGGGGAAATATGTCGCCTGCTGGATATGGGATGTGGCTGGGGGGCGATCGGAATCATTTTGGCGATGCACTTTCCTAAAGCGCAGTGTGTGCTCGTCGATCACCATCCGCGGGCTGTTCGTTTGGCTCAAGAAAACATTCGTCGACATGGTCTATCAAACGCAGAAGTCTACTTAAGCGATGGGATCGCGGCGATCCCCGATGAACGGTTTGATGCCGTACTATTGAACCCTCCGATTCACGCTGGTAAAGAGATCGTTTTTCATCTTTATCGGGATGCCTATACAGCACTTCAACACGGCGGTGCTTTGTGGGTTGTGATTCAAAAAAAACATGGTGCGCCTTCCACTTTAAAATATTTACAGACGCTTTTCGAAGACGTGCACATCGCCCGACGACAGTCAGGATATAAAATATTGCATGCTGTAAAAAATGCAAAATGATTGACATCTCATTTGTCAAGTGTTATAGTTTGAAATTGCCAAAGCAATTTTTAAAGTATGTTCGATGACATCAGGTATATTTTACCAAATGCTTGATCAAACTGTTATATTGCCACGCCTGGGCGTGATCTGTTCAGTCAACAAAAGCGGATCGCTTTTGTTCTTTTTTGCTTTTTGAACATCTCTATGAGAGGTGAGGGGTTTGGCAGGAAAGCTGGTCGCCTTAGGTCGACGGTCCCGGCGGACGTATGCGCGGACGCATGAGGTGCTCGATTTACCGAATTTAATTGAGATTCAGCTCAGTTCGTATCGTTGGTTTTTGGCTTCGGGGCTTAGAGAATTGTTTCATGATATTTCGCCGATTCAGGACTTTACCGGTAATTTACACCTTGAATTTATTGATTATGTGTTGGGTGAGCCAAAGTATTCTGTAGCCGAAAGCAAAGAACGCGATACGACGTATGCAGCCCCTCTGCGTGTTAAGACGCGTCTCATTAACCGTCAGACTGGGGAAGTCAAAGAACAAGAAGTGTTTATGGGCGATCTGCCCCTCATGACGGACACGGGAACGTTTATCATAAACGGTGCAGAACGGGTGATTGTGACACAACTTGTGCGTTCACCCAGTGTTTATTTTAGCAAAAAGTTCGATAAAAATGGTAAAGAAATGTTTGGGGCAACGATCATCCCCAATCGTGGCGCTTGGTTGGAGCTGGAAAGCGATGCGCGTGATGCCGTGTATACACGCATTGATCGTACCCGTAAACTTCCAGTGACGATTTTGTTGCGCGCCCTTGGGATTGCTTCGAATCAAGCGATGATCGATCTTTTAGGCGAGGAAGCGACGCTTCTTTCAACGCTTGATAAAGATAACACGGATACGACGGAAAAAGCGCTTTTAGAGATATATGAACGGCTTCGTCCGGGAGAGCCGCCGACTTTAGAAAATGCTCGGCAGCTTCTGTTTAGTCGTTTTTTTGATCCCAAACGGTATGATCTGGCAAACGTCGGGCGGTATAAGATTAACAAAAAATTGCATATCAAAAATCGTCTTCTCGGAAATCGCATTGCTGAGACATTGCTCGATCCGGAAACGGGCGAGGTGCTCATCGAGGCCGGAAAAATCATTGATCGGCGCACCTTGGATCGTCTCATTCCGTATTTAGAACGCGGATTGGGCCTTACGACGATTAAACTCGGTTACGGTATTAGTGAACAAGGCGATGTGCCGCTTCAGATTTTACATGTCTATTCCAATGTTGAAGAAGGGAAAATTGTCAAGGTCATTGGGAATGGTCTGATCGATGAGGAGACAAAAGTCATCACACCTTCTGATATTATTGCATCGATCAATTATTTTATGAATTTGTTTCATGGCATCGGTAGTACAGATGACATCGATCATCTCGGTAACCGACGGTTGCGTTCGGTCGGTGAGCTTTTACAAAATCAGTTCCGAATCGGGCTTGCTCGTATGGAACGCGTCGTTCGTGAGCGGATGTCGATTCAAGATTTAGAGACATTAACGCCTCAGGCGCTGATCAATATTCGTCCAGTGATTGCGGCGGTCAAAGAGTTTTTTGGCTCTTCGCAGCTCAGCCAGTTTATGGATCAGACCAATCCCTTGGCTGAACTGACCAACAAAAGGCGTCTTTCTGCATTAGGACCCGGAGGATTGACGCGCGAACGCGCAGGGTTTGAGGTCCGTGACGTGCATCCCTCCCATTATGGTCGGATGTGTCCAATTGAGACACCGGAAGGTCCAAACATTGGTCTCATTAACACGCTTTCAACGTATGCGCGGGTGAATGCCTATGGTTTCATCGAGACGCCGTACCGCCGTATCGATCCAGAAACACATCGTGTCACGGATGACATCCATTATCTCACTGCCGATGAAGAAGAGTTGTATACGATTGCCCCGGCTAATACACCATTGGATGAAGAAGGGCGGATCGTTGAAGATCAAGTCGTTGTGCGTCGGCATGGCGAGATTGTGACTGTTTCTAAGGAAGAAATTGACTATATGGATGTATCGCCAAAGCAAGTCGTTTCTGTGGCGACGGCCTGTATCCCATTTTTGGAAAATGATGACGCCAACCGTGCACTGATGGGTGCCAACATGCAACGGCAGGCAGTCCCGCTTCTTGTCCCAGAAGCGCCGCTTGTTGGGACGGGCATTGAGTACCGCGTGGCCAAAGACTCCGGCGTATGTATTTTAGCCCGTCAAGATGGGATTGTGGAACGCGTGGATGCACGTGAGATCTGGGTGCGGCGCGTGTTCCGTGAAGGGCAGAAGGAAGTCAAGGGCGACCTTGACAAATACCGCCTTTATAAATTCCAGCGCTCCAATCAAGGGACGTGTCTGAATCAACGTCCGGTCGTTCAAGTTGGACAGCGCGTCAAGGCGGGGGATCTTCTTGCGGATGGGCCGTCAACGGAGCAAGGGGAACTCGCACTCGGTCGAAACGTACTCGTCGCCTTTATGACTTGGGAAGGCTATAACTACGAAGACGCGATTCTTTTAAGTGAACGTCTCGTAAAAGAAGATGTTTACACGTCGATTCATATTGAAGAATATGAAACTGAAGCGCGTGATACAAAACTTGGACCAGAAGAGATCACGCGGGATATCCCGAATGTCGGGGATGAAGCCTTGAAAAATCTCGATGAACGGGGCATTGTGCGCATCGGGGCAGAGATCAAAGACGGGGACATTCTCGTCGGTAAAGTGACGCCCAAGGGGATGACGGAACTGTCCGCAGAAGAGCGCCTACTTCACGCCATTTTCGGTGAAAAAGCACGAGAAGTGCGTGATACCTCATTGAAAGTACCACATGGAGGCGCAGGCATTGTAGTCGATGTGAAAGTCTTTAAGCGTGAAAACGGCGATGAACTCCCACCGGGTGTGAACGAACTCGTGCGCGTCTATGTCGCCCAAAAACGAAAAATCTCTGTCGGGGATAAGATGGCTGGACGCCATGGGAATAAAGGGGTTGTTTCACGGATTGTGCCGATTGAAGATATGCCCTTTTTACCGGACGGTACACCGGTCGACATTGTTCTCAATCCGTTAGGTGTGCCTTCGCGGATGAATATCGGTCAAGTCCTCGAGACGCACTTAGGGATGGCTGCCCGGGCGCTTGGGCTGCATATGGCCACACCGGTTTTTGATGGCGCTAATGAATATGATATTTGGGATGCGTTAGAAGAAGCAGGCTTACCGCGCGATGGGAAGACAGTGCTATACGACGGTCGAACGGGGGAACCTTTTGATAACCGTGTGACCGTTGGTGTGATTTATATGCTGAAGCTTGCGCACCTCGTCGACGATAAGATTCATGCGCGTTCGACCGGACCGTATTCCCTCGTCACGCAACAACCGCTGGGTGGTAAAGCGCAATTTGGTGGTCAGCGTTTTGGGGAAATGGAAGTGTGGGCGCTGGAGGCTTACGGTGCGGCTCATACCCTCCAAGAAATTCTCACTGTCAAATCCGACGACGTCGTTGGACGTGTGAAGACGTATGAAGCGATAGTCAAAGGTGAAAACATCCCCGAGCCCGGTGTGCCGGAGTCGTTTAAGGTGCTGATTAAAGAGTTACAAAGCCTGGGACTAGACGTTAAGATTTTGTCTAAAGACGATCAGGAAATCGTGATCAAAGAACTTGAAGATGACGATGATCCGCACGTCCACTTAGATAAAATGGTGTATTTAACGACGGGGGGCACGGGTGAGTCGTCATAATCTCCCTTCCAGGTTACACGTGGCACCTTGTCTTTTAAGATCCGGCGAAGGAGGAGTAAAGCGTGGACGTCAATTACTTTGAATACATGCAGATTAGTCTGGCCTCGCCTGAAAAGATTCGTTCCTGGTCCCATGGCGAGGTAAAAAAACCGGAGACCATCAACTATCGCACGCTCAAGCCAGAAAAAGAGGGGCTGTTTTGTGAAAAGATCTTTGGGCCAACCAAAGACTGGGAATGTCATTGTGGGAAATACAAACGTGTTCGTTACAA
The DNA here is from genome assembly GCA_034007185.1 of Candidatus Carbonibacillus sp. Classification (GTDB taxonomy): domain Bacteria; phylum Bacillota; class Bacilli; order Thermicanales; family DSM-22653; genus Carbonibacillus. Next base: position 4,679 of record JAVERJ010000007.1, read on the forward strand.
AGGGGTTGTCTGTGATCGCTGTGGTGTGGAAGTAACGCGTGCGAAGGTGCGCAGGGAGCGGATGGGGCACATCGAGCTTGCTGCCCCTGTTTCGCACATCTGGTTTTTAAAAGGCATTCCAAGCCGTATGGGACTTGTCCTCGATATGTCGCCGCGAGCTCTAGAAGAAGTGATTTATTTTGCTTCTTACGTTGTGACCGATCCTGGCATCACGCCGCTTGAGAAAAAACAGCTCCTTTCTGAAAAAGAATACAGAAGCTACCGCGAAAAATACGGCGATGCTTTCCGAGCGGAGATGGGTGCGGAAGCCATCAAAAAACTGCTCGCGGAGATTGACCTTGATCGGGAAGTTGCGGTTTTAAAAGAAGAGCTCAAGTCAGCCCAAGGACAAAAGCGGACGCGGATCATTCGACGCTTAGAAGTCCTCGAAGCGTTTCGGACCTCTGGCAATCGACCGGAGTGGATGATCTTAGAAGTGCTTCCGGTTATTCCGCCTGATCTCAGACCGATGGTCCAACTCGATGGCGGACGCTTTGCAACCTCCGATTTGAATGATCTTTATCGCCGGGTGATTAACCGCAACAATCGTCTCAAACGTCTTCTTGATCTCGATGCCCCAGATATCATTGTTCAAAACGAAAAACGTATGTTACAGGAAGCCGTGGATGCGCTGATTGATAATGGGCGTCGAGGGCGGCCTGTCACGGGGGCTGGGAATCGACCGCTTAAATCGCTATCGCACATGCTTAAAGGGAAACAAGGGCGTTTCCGGCAAAATCTATTAGGGAAACGGGTCGATTATTCAGGGCGTTCGGTCATCGTTGTAGGACCGAATCTTAAAATGACGCAATGCGGGCTTCCCAAAGAGATGGCGTTGGAGCTTTTTAAGCCATTTGTCATGCGTGAGCTCGTTCATCGCGGCTATGCCCCGAACATCAAAAGTGCCAAACGCAAAGTCGAACGCGTCAAACCAGAAGTATGGGATGTCTTAGAAGATATTATTCGTGAACACCCAGTTCTTTTAAACCGGGCGCCAACGTTACACCGCCTAGGGATTCAAGCCTTTGAGCCGGTGCTTGTCGAAGGACGCGCCATTCGCTTGCATCCGCTTGTCTGCACCGCTTATAACGCGGATTTTGATGGGGACCAGATGGCTGTGCACGTTCCGTTATCGGCAGAGGCGCAAGCGGAAGCGCGTATCCTCATGTTGGCAGCACAAAACATTTTAAACCCCAAAGACGGTAAACCGGTTGTCACCCCGACGCAAGATATGGTGCTCGGTAACTACTATTTGACGATGGAAAAAGCCGCTGCACGTGGGGAAGGATCGGTTTTCTCCAGTGTTCCGGAAGCGATCATGGCTTACGAACGCGGGAGTGTAGAGCTGCATGCGCGTATCGCGATTCCTTTGCAGGCAATCGGGAAATCGGGTCTAGAAGCCTCAGATCAACGGACACTTCTTATTACAACTGTTGGTAAGCTGTTATTCAACGAAGTGTTTCCGGCCGATCTTCCTTACATTAATGGCCCGATTAAAGGTGATGTGCTCACGGGTATAGACGAAGCCTACCTTTTGCGACGCCCAGGAGAAAACGTGCGCGCATATATTCAAGCGCTCCCGGTCACAGAGGCCCTTAAGAAAAAAGATTTAGGTAAAATCATCGCCATTTGTTACGAACGATATGGTACAACGACGACTTCCGAAATCTTAGACCGGATCAAAGACATCGGTTTTCGTTTCTCTACCAAAGCTGGCGTGACCATTGCCGCCTCAGATATTGTAGTGCTCGATGAGAAAAAAGAAATACTGGAACGCTCAGAAAAAGCAGTTCAAACCGTCTTGACACAATATCGTCGTGGGTTGATTACGGATGAAGAGCGCTATAATCGCGTCATTTCGATTTGGAGCAAAGCCAAAGATGAAATTCAATCCAAGCTTTTGGCGAGTCTCGATCCATTTAACCCTATCAACATGATGTCGAGCTCTGGCGCACGGGGGAATGCTTCGAACTTTACCCAGCTTGCAGGGATGCGCGGTCTCATGGCCAATCCGTCGGGGCGCATTATCGAACAACCAATTAAGACGAGCTTTCGTGAGGGTCTCACCGTGCTCGAATACTTTATCTCGACGCACGGTGCACGTAAAGGTTTGGCAGATACAGCGCTTCGGACGGCAGACTCTGGCTATCTCACACGGCGTCTGGTCGATGTTGCCCAAGACGTGATTGTGCGTGAAGAAGATTGTGGTACGGACCAAGGCATTGTCGTTGAAGCGATTCGCACAGGCCGAGAAGAGATTACCAATCTTTTTGATCGAATTGCTGGGCGGACGGCTTTTGAGACAGTCCGTCATCCGTCCACGGGGGAAGTGCTCGTTCGCCCCAATGAGCTCATCACCGATCGAATTGCTCACCGTATCGTTGAAGCTGGGATTGAGCGCGTTCGCATTCGTTCGGTGCTCACCTGTCGCACGCATCACGGTGTCTGTCAAAAATGTTATGGGCGTGATCTTGCTACGGGTCGACAAGTTGAAATCGGAGAAGCGGTGGGCACCATTGCTGCACAGTCCATCGGCGAACCTGGTACGCAGCTGACGATGCGGACCTTCCATACAGGCGGCGTTGCCGGTGACGATATCACACAAGGTCTCCCCCGTATTCAAGAACTTTTTGAGGCGCGCAACCCCAAAGGTCAAGCGACTGTGACTGAGATACAAGGCGTGGTCACTGACATTCGCGAAGGACGCGATCGTCGGGAGATTGAGATAAAAAATGATGTCGAGACGAAAGTCTACGGCGTTCCTTATAGCGCGCGTCTTAAAGTGGCGGTCGGAGAGACGGTCGAGGCTGGTCAACCGCTCACCGAGGGTTCGCTTGATCCCAAAGACATCTTGCGCATTCAAGGTTTGCGTGCAACACAAGCGTATATCTTAAAAGAAGTACAAAAAGTATATCGCCTCCAAGGGGTAGAAATTAGCGATAAACACATCGAGATTATGATTCGCCAAATGCTGCGCAAAGTGCGCATCATTCACGCCGGCGATACCGAGTTGTTAACGGGTGCGATCATCGACGTGCATGATTTTGAAGCGGCCAACCGTGAGGTCATGCGCCGCGGGGGCAACCCTTCGGTGGCACGGCCGATGATTTTGGGTATCACCAAAGCTTCGTTAGAGACCGACTCATTCCTCTCGGCGGCGTCATTCCAAGAGACAACGCGTGTTTTAACTGACGCAGCGATTAAAGGAAAACGCGACGAGTTACTCGGACTCAAAGAAAACGTGATTATCGGTAAATTGATTCCTGCAGGGACAGGACTGGGGGCCTATCGTCAAGTACGGGTACGGGTAAAAGGAAAGACAAAAGAAACGGTCCAAACATCCGTAGAAACGCCCGCCACAGATGCTGCGACGCATCAAGAGACGATGGCCTAAAGCGAAAAACATTTGACAAGATGAACATGGCGATTTATACTAGTCATTGTGCTAAACCGCCGGGCAGGGGTTGGTGGTATTGACGTATGACCTGGTCAAACGTACACCGCATAAGGTCGTGGGCTTGCGAGCAGTCGAACGAGCCCTTAAAAAAGGGCTTGTCTCCACTGTGGTTGTCGCTGAAGATGCCGATGCGCACCTGATCAGTGAGCTGATTGAGCTTGCTGAGGCAAGCGGTACGCCGGTCGAACGCGTTCGTTCCATGCATAAACTCGGTCGGGCGGCGGGCATCGATGTACCGGCCAGCGCTGTTGCCCTTTTAAAAGGCTAAAGCGCGCCCTTTTTCTGCCCAAAAATGAACCGCCCGGACCTGTGGGTATAGACGCGGCACTGATCTTTACGGATCGACCGCGTCATATGTGAAGATGAAAGGGGTGAGATGATTGCCTACCATTAATCAGCTTGTACGCAAAGGTCGCAAAAAACTGGCTGAAAAATCAAAGGCGCCTGCGCTTCTCAAAAGCTATAACAGCTTGCGTAAAGAAACGCGGGAACTACCATCCCCGCAAAAACGGGGTGTGTGTACCCGTGTTGGTACGATGACACCAAAAAAACCGAACTCTGCGCTTCGAAAATACGCCCGTGTTCGACTGACAAACGGCATTGAAGTGACGGCGTATATTCCGGGGATTGGTCATAACTTACAAGAACACAGCGTGGTGTTGATCCGCGGTGGTCGTGTGAAAGACTTGCCGGGTGTGCGTTATAAAATTATTCGTGGGGCACTGGATACGGCGGGGGTTGCCAATCGCTTGCAGGCTCGCTCCAAATATGGCGCCAAACGTCCAAAGCCAGCCAAAAAATAATCGTTGAGCGCAAGCTAACATGAACGCATCAACCATTACAAACATAGAAGGGAGGGTTAAGATGCCACGTAAAGGTCCTGTACCGCGTCGTGACGTGTTGCCCGATCCGATTTACAATAGCAAACTTGTCACACGATTGATAAACAAAATTATGCTTGATGGTAAAAAAGGCGTCGCACAACGCATTCTTTACGAAGCATTCGAGATTGTTCGCGAGAAAACAGGTAAAGACCCGTTGGAAGTGTTTGAAACCGCTGTTAAAAACATCATGCCGGTTTTAGAAGTGCGCGCCCGTCGCGTAGGTGGTGCCAACTACCAAGTGCCGGTAGAAGTGCGACCCGAGCGCCGTACAACGCTTGCTTTGCGGTGGATGGTACAGTATGCGCGCTTGCGTCACGAAAAATCGATGCAAGAAAAGCTTGCTGGAGAAATGATCGATGCTGCGAACAACGTCGGTGGCGCCGTAAAAAAACGCGAAGATACGCACAAGATGGCCGAAGCCAACAAAGCATTTGCGCACTACCGGTGGTAAAACGATCATTGGATGGGATCGTTTGGATAAACGCTTGAAGAAGAGAGGAAGGTTAGAATGGCTCGAGAATTTCCGCTTGAACGAACGCGGAATATCGGTATCATGGCCCACATCGATGCCGGTAAGACGACGACCACGGAACGCATTCTCTTCTACACCGGGCGCGTGCACAAGATCGGTGAGACCCATGAAGGAACCGCGACGATGGACTGGATGGTGCAAGAACAAGAACGCGGCATCACCATTACTTCAGCGGCGACAACCGCAGCATGGCGCAATCATCGCATCAATATCATCGATACGCCCGGGCACGTCGATTTTACGGTAGAAGTGGAACGCTCCTTACGCGTTTTAGATGGTGCAGTCGGTATTTTTAGTGCGAAAGAAGGCGTCGAGCCTCAATCGGAGACGGTTTGGCGTCAAGCCGATCGTTATCATGTACCGCGCATCGCATACGTCAACAAAATGGATACGGTAGGGGCCGATTTTCTCGGTGTCGTCCAACAGATTCGCGATCGACTCGGAGCCAATGCCGTGCCAATACAGTTGCCGATCGGCGCGGAAGACACATTTCAAGGGATCGTCGATCTCGTCAAGATGGAGGCTTACTACTACACCGATGACCTCGGCACACGCACCGAATCCCGCCCCGTTCCGGAAGAGCTCAAGGAACTTGCTGAAGAATGGCGGGCAAAGCTCGTCGAAGCAGTTGCTGATGTTGATGAAGAGATTATGATGCTGTATCTGGAAGGTGAAGATGTACCGGAAGAGATGATTCGGCGTGCGCTCCGCAAAGGGACGATCGCCATGACCATCACACCGATTTTGTGCGGTTCATCGTACCGCAACAAAGGTGTTCAACCCTTACTTGACGCCATTGTTGATTATCTCCCTTCGCCGATCGATATTCCTGCGATCAAAGGGGTTGATCCAGAGACAGGCGAAGAAAAAGAGCGTCACGCCTCAGATGAGGAGCCCTTTAGTGCGCTCGCCTTTAAAATCATGACCGATCCGTATGTCGGGAAACTCACCTTTTTCCGCGTCTACTCCGGTGTTTTAGAAAGCGGATCGTATGTGATGAACATGACCAAAGGAAAGCGCGAACGCATTGGTCGGATTCTGCAGATGCATGCCAACCATCGACAAGAAATCGATCGCGTGTATGCAGGCGATATCGCTGCCGCTGTTGGTTTAAAAGATACGATCACCGGCGATACGCTCTGCGATGAAAAAAATCCGATCATCCTCGAATCGATGACTTTCCCAGATCCTGTGATCAATATCGCCATTGAACCAAAAACGAAAGCGGACCAAGACAAACTTGGGCTTGCGCTTTCCAAACTGGCGGAAGAAGATCCGACGTTTCGCACTTGGACCGACGAAGAAACAGGTCAGACCATCATCGCTGGCATGGGCGAACTCCATCTAGATGTCCTTGTTGATCGTCTACGCCGCGAGTTTAAAGTCGAAGCCAACGTCGGCGCGCCCCAAGTTGCTTACAAAGAAACGTTTCGTTCGAGCGCTAAAGTCGAAGGCAAATACATTCGTCAATCCGGCGGACGTGGACAATACGGACACGTATGGGTCGAATTTGAACCGCTGGAACGGGGCGCTGGCTTTGTCTTTGAAAATAAGATTGTCGGCGGTGTTGTTCCGAAAGAATACATTCCGGCTGTTCAGGCAGGAATCGAAGAAGCAATGCAAAATGGTGTGCTTGCTGGTTATCCGCTCATCGATGTCAAAGCGACGCTTTTTGACGGATCGTACCACGATGTGGACTCCTCGGAGATGGCTTTTAAGATCGCCGGGTCGTTGGCGCTCAAAGAAGCTGCCAAAAAGTGTGACCCCGTTCTTCTCGAGCCCATCTTCAAGATCGAAGTTACTGTCCCAGAGGAGTATATGGGAGATATCATCGGTGATATTAACTCCCGTCGCGGACGGATCGAAGGGATGGACAGTCGCGGTTCAACACAAATCATCCGTGGTTATGTGCCGCTCGCCGAGATGTTCGGGTATGCAACCAATCTTCGCTCGCGCACACAAGGTCGCGGTACGTATGTGATGCAGTTCAGTCACTATGAAGAAGTCCCGGCCAATGTGGCCAAAGAAATCGTGGAAAAGCACAGCGGCGCCAAGGCATAATGTTATATCTAAGGCCATGTGTGTAGATTATGCACGCAGCATGCATGTGCCATCGGTTGTTCGCTGTGTTTCCCATACACCTATTTTGATATTGATTCATGACTCATGAAAGAGACCAAAAGGAGGAACCTTTGATGGCGAAAGCAAAATTCGAACGTACAAAACCGCACGTCAATATTGGTACGATCGGTCACGTCGACCACGGTAAAACCACTCTTACCGCAGCCATTACGACAGTTTTGGCGAAACAAGGTAAAGCAGAAGCGCGTGGATACGATCAGATCGACAATGCACCGGAAGAAAAACAACGCGGTATTACGATTAACGTTTCGCACGTCGAGTACGAAACCGATAACCGCCACTATGCGCACATTGATGCGCCTGGTCACGCTGACTACGTCAAAAATATGATCACCGGGGCTGCACAGATGGATGGTGCCATCCTCGTCGTTTCTGCTGCAGACGGTCCGATGCCGCAAACCCGTGAACACATCTTGCTCTCGCGCCAAGTTGGCGTTCCTTACATCGTCGTCTTCTTGAACAAAGTGGACATGGTCGACGATGAAGAACTGCTCGAACTCGTAGAAATGGAAGTGCGCGATCTGTTGAATCAGTACGGCTTCCCAGGGGATGACGTACCGGTGATCCGCGGATCAGCCCTCAAGGCTTTGGAAAATCCGGATAGCGAATGGGGTCAAAAGATTGTCGAGCTTATGAACGCTGTCGATGAATACATCCCCACGCCTGAACGCGATACAGACAAACCGTTCCTCATGCCGGTCGAAGACGTCTTCACCATTACCGGACGTGGTACGGTGGCAACCGGTCGTGTGGAACGCGGTGTCATCAAAGTGGGTGACGAAGTGCAGATCATCGGTCTCACTGAAGAACCGAAGAAGACGACTGTTACGGGATTGGAAATGTTCCGCAAGTTGCTTGACCAAGCGCAAGCGGGTGACAACGTTGGGGCTCTCCTACGCGGGATTGAACGCACAGATGTCGAACGCGGTCAAGTTTTGGCCAAGCCCGGTTCGATTACGCCGCATACGAAGTTCAAATGCGAAGTGTACGTGTTAAGTAAAGAAGAAGGTGGCCGTCATAAACCGTTCTTTAACGGCTATCGTCCTCAGTTCTACTTCCGTACAACGGACGTAACAGGAGACATCAAATTGCCAGAAGGCGTCGAAATGGTGATGCCCGGCGATAACGTCACCTTGGAAGTCGAGCTCATCAGCCCCATCGCCATTGAAGAAGGCACACGCTTTGCTATCCGTGAAGGTGGTCGCACGGTTGGTGCCGGCGTCGTCAGTGAGATCCTTAAGTAAGCGCACGCCTAGCTTCTAATGTTTGAGCGATGATATCGATCAAAAACCCCCTTTGCTCTTGCGCAAAGGGGGTTTTTAGTCGTTTAACAACAGCGGTTGATTTTTCCGCTGTTGTACCGTTCATTTAAAGCATAGACGTAATACTCCGATTCACTCATCGGTTTTTCCCCAGGATGATGTTCTGCGTGATGCTTTAAATATTGCTCATAATTGGGCATACCGAAAATGGTCTTATAGTTTAACGAAAAAGCATGCAAAACATCTTTAATCGCTTGAGCAGGACGCATAAGCGGACCTCCTTTCCTTTATGAGCTCAGCTTAGAGGCAACATACGGTGACTCCATGAGGGGATACGTCTTTTTCTGAACGAGCATTCGGTACCAGAGAATCAATGCATTGACAACCAAAATCACGACGACGAGGATAAAGAAGGCTGTGACAATGGCATCCAGCCAATCATTAAAGACAATTTGACGCATAACCGTCATGTCTTTTGCCGGGGCCAACACTTCACCCCGAGCGATACCCGCAGCATATTTGTTCGCGTGGGCAATAAAACCAATAGCGGGTTGAGACGAGAATAGTTTCATAAAAGCAGCAGTCAGTGTCGTGACGGTTAACCAGAGAAAGGGAATAAAGGTGACCCAAGCAAAGCGTTCTTTACCCATTTTGATGATGACGGTTGTTCCAATGGCTAAGGCAATCGCTGCCAGCATTTGGTTTGAAATACCAAAGAGCGCCCAAAGCGAATTAATGCCGCCAAAAGGATCGACAGCGCCTTGATAGAGGAAGTAACCCCACGCCACCGTAAACAGCAAAGAAGCGATGACGTTATTCACGTAAAGATCGGTGCGGGCAAACGGTTTATAGATGTTACCGACGAGATCTTGCAAAATAAAGCGTCCAATGCGTGTCCCCGCATCGACTGTCGTTAAAATAAAGACCGCTTCAAACAATATGGCAAAATGATACCAAAAGGCTTTGGCTCCAGCTAAAAAGTTGGAAAAAATCTCGGCCATCCCAACGGCCAATGTTGGCGCCCCACCTGTGCGAGATAAAATAGAATTTTCTCCGATTTCATGGGCCATATTGTTAATGAAATCCGGTGTGATCACAAAGCCCCACTCGCTCACTTTTGCCGCAGCAGTTTGAGCATCGGTACCGATGATGTTGGCAGGGGCGTTCATCGCAAAATAAAGGCCCGGTTCGAGATGGGCTGCTGCAATCATGGCCATGATGGCCACAAATGATTCCATCAACATACCGCCAAAGCCAATCAAGCGTGCGTGTGATTCTTTTTCGATCAATTTTGGCGTCGTTCCGGAAGAGACCAGCGAGTGGAATCCAGAAACAGCACCACAGGCGATCGTAATAAAAAGAAAGGGAAAGAGCGGACCGGCAAAAACCGGACCGGATCCATCGATGAAACGCGTTACAGCAGGCATGCGCAGATCCGGAAGAACAATAAAAATACCAATGGCTAAGAGAAAGATGGTACCAATCTTTAAAAATGAGCTTAAATAATCGCGTGGGGCGAGTAAGAGCCAAACGGGAAGAACAGAAGCAACAAAACCGTAAACACCGATCATAATCGCCAATGTTCCGGCGTCATAAGTGAAATAAGGGGCCAATGTGGGGCTTTCGGCGACATAGCGGCCGAAGTACAACGCCAGCATAAGGAGAACAAGACCGATCAGAGAACCTTCTAAGACTTTCCCTGGACGAAGATAGCGCATATAAACGCCCATCAACATAGCAATAGGGATGGTCATAGCAATGGTAAAGACACCCCAGGGCGAGGCGGCGAGGGCCTTGACGACAACGAGACCGAGCACCGCAATAAGAATAATAAGGATGCTTAAAATACCAATCGAAGCGACAATGCCACCAACCGGGCCGATCTCTTCTTTAGCGATTTGTCCGAGCGATTTACCATTCCGCCGCATCGAGGTCATGAGGATGACGGAATCTTGGACCGCACCAGCTAAAGCCACGCCTAAAATGATCCAAAGCGTTCCTGGTAAATACCCCATTTGTGCAGCGAGAATCGGGCCAACCAGCGGACCGGCACCGGCGATCGCTGCAAAATGGTGACCAAACAGTACCCACTTATTGGTCGGGACATAATCTTTACCATCGTTGATGATCTCAGCAGGCGTTGCCCGTCGATCATCCAGCGCAAAAATACGGTAGGCGATAAACTTACTATAAAAACGATACGCTACAGCATACGTTGAGATCGCCGCGATCAGGAGCCAAGCAGCATTTACCGTTTCTCCATGAAACAGAGCAATGATGGCAAAGGCAACAGCTCCCAATACGGAAATCCCTGTCCACAGAAGGACTGAGAGAATTTTACGAGACATCATATAACTCCCTTCTATGAGAAGATATTAAATCGATACTATTATACAATATTTCGTGGAAATAAGAACAGTGCATAATCATGAGCATTGCTTTTACAAGTAAAAAACATGACCTTATTCATGAATCAATGGCACGATTGCGCTTGCTTTATATGACGACCTTCGATATAATACTGTATTGTGAGTCTGATGACTGCGATGATGCGGGAGGTTGCTGACACGCCCGGCACCATTGTCTTGGAAAGGCGCGTCAGGGAATTTCTGCAGAGAAGTCTATTGTCCAAATAGGCGAAAAGGAGGTTTGTGAAAATGGCTGAGCAAAAGATTCGCATCCGGCTTAAAGCGTTTGAACACGGTGTGCTCGACCAATCGGCTGAAAAAATCGTTGAGACAGCGCGGCGCACGGGTTCTAAGGTCTCAGGGCCCATACCGCTTCCTACGGAACGGCAAGTTTTCACTGTTTTGCGGGCGGTGCATAAGTACAAAGATGCGCGCGAACAGTTTGAAATGCGCACGCACAAGCGGTTGATTGACATCATCAATCCGACGCCGCAGACGGTTGATGCCCTGATGCGCCTCGATTTACCTTCGGGTGTCGATATCGTCATCAAGTTGTCCGAATAATATTTTGCTTGGTAAGCTTGTACAATCAATGATCATGAATGATAGAGGAGGTGCTTCCAATGACCAGAAAAGGCATCCTCGGTAAAAAACTCGGTATGACCCAGATCTTTGATGAGCAGGGTTTGGTCATACCGGTGACCGTTGTGGAAGCTGGACCGTGTGTCGTTTTACAAAAAAAGACACAGGCGGTCGATGGTTACGAAGCGATTCAACTTGGTTTTGGAGAAAAGAAATCAAACCGGACGACGCGTCCAGAAAAAGGACATGCAGAAAAAGCGGGTACGACCGTAAAGCGGTTTGTGCGTGAAATACGTGATGTCCCCGCGGATCAATATGAAGTAGGACAGACGGTGGATGTTTCGATTTTTGCCCCTGGTGAAAAAGTCGATGTCACAGGCACGAGCAAGGGGAAGGGGACGCAAGGTGCCATTCGTCGGCACAATCAGGCGCGTGGTCCGATGGCACACGGTTCTGGGTATCACCGTGGCATCGGTTCGCGAGGCTCCATTGCACCCAACCGCATTTTCAAAGGTGTACCGGGCCCGGGGAGAATGGGTCATGAACGGGTGACGATGCAAAACTTAACGATCGTCGATGTTCTCCCGGAGAAAAATATTTTGCTCATTAAAGGGGCTGTTCCGGGACCGCGCGATGGCTTTGTGATCATTCAAAACGCTGTGAAAGAACTTATTAAAAACAAAAATAAAGAACAAGGCGCAAAGGCCTAAAACAAGGTGTTAGAAAGGAGGGCATAGAATGCCGGTTCTACCTCTTTATAATCAAACAGGACAAAAAGTCGGAGACATTACACTCGCCGACTCGATCTTTGGTGTTCAGCCGCACGCTGACTTGGTGCATCGCGCCGTACTGGTCTATCGCGCGGGCATGCGTCAAGGAACACATGATGTTAAAAATCGTGGAGAAGTTCGCGGGGGCGGTCGTAAACCGTGGCGACAAAAAGGTACCGGGCGGGCGCGCCAAGGAAGCATTCGTTCCCCGCAATGGGTTGGGGGTGGCGTTGTCTTTGGGCCTACGCCGCGAAGCTACACGTTGACCATGCCTAAAAAGATGCGCAGATTGGCATTGAAATCGGCGCTTTCCAGTAAAGTGAGCGAAGGTCAGACGACAGTTGTGGATGCATTAACGCTGACAGAGATTAAGACCAAGGCTTTTGTAAACATTTTAAAGGCGCTTTCGGTGACGGGTAAAGCGTTGGTCGTTGTTCCAGAAGTCACCTTAACGCTTGAACGCTCAGCACGCAATCTTCCGGGTGTCAAAGTTATACCGGTCGAACGGATCAATGTCTATGACCTGTTACTGCACGACCATCTCATCTTAACTGAAGCTGCTGTGCGCCGTATAGAGGAGGTGTACGCATGAAACACCCTCATGACATTATTCGCCGCCCGATCATCACCGAAGAGACGACGGCGATGATGAACGATAAGGTGTACGTCTTTGAAGTTGATCGTCGGGCGAACAAAATAGAAATTCGTCAAGCGGTCGAAGCGATCTTTGGCGTTAAAGTCGCCAAAGTTAACACGTCCAATGTTCGCGGTAAAAAGAAGCGTTATGGACGTCACACGGGGTTTACTGCGCAACGAAAAAAAGCTTTTGTCACGCTGACCCCGGATTCTAAAAAACTCGAGTTTTATGAGGGGATCTAAAGAAACGACGATCTGAGGCAATAACAAAGGAGGGTTAACATGGGTATCCGCACGTATAAACCGACTTCGCCCGGTCGGCGCGGGATGACGGTGTATACTTTCACCGAAATCACCAAAAAAGAACCGGAAAAATCATTGACGGAGCCGCTTGTCAAATCGGGCGGACGGAACAACTTGGGGCGTGTTACTGCTCGTCATCGTGGTGGCGGACATAAACGTCTCTATCGGATCATTGATTTTAAACGTCATAAAGACGGCATACCTGGTAAGGTTGCGGCGATTGAATATGATCCGAATCGCTCGGCGCGTATTGCTCTCATCCATTATGTCGATGGCGAAAAACGATATATCATTGCACCTCATGGCTTAAAAGTCGGTGACGTCATTGAATCGGGTCCGGATGCAGATATTCGCGTTGGAAATGCCTTACCCTTAGCGAACATTCCGGTCGGTTCAACCATCCACAACATCGAGCTCAAGCCTGGAAAAGGTGGACAGCTTGTACGTTCGGCTGGAACATCGGCTCAACTTCTGGGGCGAGACGGACCTTATGCGGTGATTCGTTTATCATCTGGAGAAGTTCGTAAAATTCGTCAAGAATGCCGGGCGACCATCGGGCAGGTCGGGAACCTGGAACACGAGCTCATTAACATCGGGAAAGCAGGTCGTTCGCGTTACTTGGGAAAACGTCCTCATGTGCGTGGATCTGCGATGAACCCGGTCGATCACCCGCACGGCGGTGGGGAAGGTCGTTCTCCGATTGGGCGTAAGTCACCCGTGACGCCTTGGGGCAAACCGACGCTTGGTTACAAAACGCGTAAGAAGAAAAAGAAATCAACCGATCTCATCGTACGCCGTCGCAAATCGTAGTGCGTGAGGCGTTCAACCGAGTGCATGAAACAAAGGAGGGTGGATGATGGCGCGTAGCTTAAAAAAAGGTCCGTTTGTCGATGATCACTTAATGAAAAAAGTGGTGGCTCTGAACGAAAGCGGAGAAAAAAAGGTGATTAAAACGTGGTCGCGGCGATCGACGATTTTTCCAGAGTTTGTCGGACACACATTTGCTGTCTATGATGGTCGCAAACATGTACCGGTCTATGTCACAGAAGATATGGTTGGGCATAAACTGGGTGAATTCGTGCCGACGCGGACATTTAAAGGGCATGCTGGTGACGATAAAAAAACAAGACGTTAAAAACGTTAACGCATAACATCAACTGCAAAGGAGGGACTGTCCATGGTGACGATCAATACAGAAAAAACGGCGCGAGCAGAGGCGCGTTATGTCCGAATCTCGCCGCGGAAAGCGCGACTCGTGATTGATCTCGTTCGTGGCCAAACAGTGGGTCGGGCACTTGCCATCCTGCGCCAGACACCCAAGGCAGCGAGCCCATTGATCGAAAAAGTACTTCGTTCAGCCGTGGCCAATGCTGAGAACAACCATCAAATGGATGTCGGACGTCTGTATATCAAGGAAGCATATGTAAACGAAGGTCCCACACTGAAGCGTTTTCGCGCACGGGCGAAAGGCATGGCAGCACCGATTATGAAAAGAACAAGCCACATCGTTGTTGTGGTGGCAGAAAAAGAGGAGGGTTAATGCGTGGGTCAAAAAGTCAGTCCGATTGGGCTTAGAGTTGGCGTTATACGTGACTGGGATGCTAAGTGGTATGCTGAACGCGATTTTGCAGCGCTTTTACAAGAAGATATTAAGATTCGCCGATACGTGGAAGAAGCGCTCAAAGATTCATCGCTTGCACGTTTAGAGATTGAGCGTGCCCCCGGTCGGGTCAACGTCAAAATACACACAGCCAAACCGGGTATGGTTATCGGTCGTGGAGGACAAGAGATTGACCGCCTGCGTGCGGAGCTCGAGCGCATGAGCGGTAAAAAAGTGCATATTGACGTCATTGAAGTGAAAAAACCCGATTTAGAGGCCAAGCTCGTTGCTGAATGGGTTGCCAGACAGCTGGAAGCGCGTGTATCCTTTCGGCGGGCCATGAAGCAAGCCATGCAACGGGTCATGCGTGCTGGTGCAAAAGGTGTCAAGGTGCTGGTCAGCGGACGCTTAGGTGGGGCTGAAATCGCACGCTCGGAAGGATACAACGAAGGGACCGTCCCGCTCCATACACTTCGCGCCGACATCGATTTTGCCATCGCTGAAGCGCATACCACCTACGGTGTGATCGGTGTTAAAGTGTGGATTTATCGTGGCGAAGTCTTGCCGAAGAAAGGAAAAACAAACGCAGAAGGGATGAAGTAAAAATGCTCATGCCCAAGCGCACCAAATATCGTAAACAAATGCGCGGTCGAATGAAAGGGCAGGCTAAAGGCGGTCGAACGGTCGCTTTTGGTGAATATGGCTTGATGGCGCTTGAGCCAGGCTGGGTGACCAACCGCCAAATCGAAGCAGCCCGTATTGCGATGACCCGTTACATTCGCCGCGGTGGGCAAGTATGGATTCGTATTTTCCCGGACAAACCAGTAACCCAAAAGCCACTTGAAGTGCGTATGGGAAGCGGTAAAGGAAGCGTTGAAAAATGGGTCGCTGTCGTGAAACCGGGTCGGGTCATGTTTGAAATTGCTGGTGTATCGGAAGAAGTTGCACGTGAAGCGCTTCGTCTCGCGATGCATAAATTACCAGTTCGGGCGAAGTTTGTGACACGTGCGGAGTTGGGTGGTGATGGACATGAAAGCTAAGGAGTTTCGTGATATGACACAAGAAGAGATCCAGCAAAAGATTAAGGCGCTTAAAGAAGAATTATTTAACTTGCGCTTCCAGTTAGCCACAGGCCAGCTTGATACGCCGCACCGTATTCGTGAAGTGAGAAAGTCCATCGCCCGGGCGCACACAATTTTACGGGAACGGGAACTTGGCATTCGTTAATGCTTCAACGAACGATGTATGCTCAGCCATCTCTAAGCGCAAGCGCTTTATGATGGTTTGATGATAGCTTTATGATGGTTTGATGTAAAGGAGGGAATGAACGGTGGAACGAAACGAACGTCGCACACTGATCGGTAAAGTCACAAGTAATAAGATGGAAAAAACAATTGTTGTGACCGTAGAAACGTACAAACGCCATCCACTTTATGGCAAGCGCGTTAAATACTCCAAAAAGTATAAAGTTCATGACGAAAACAATAGCGCATCCATCGGTGATACCGTCTTAATCATGGAAACGCGACCCCTATCCAAAGAAAAACGTTTTAGACTGGTTAAGATCTTAGAAAAAGCGGATATCGTTTAATCGCTGAACGGTTTGGCGGAAAAGGAGGGAATGGCAATGATTCAAGTACAAACACGTCTTAATGCGGCCGACAACACCGGAGCGAAAGAACTGATGTGCATTAAAGTGTTGGGTGGCACAGGTCGCAAGTACGCCAATATTGGCGATACGATCATCTGTTCGGTGAAAAGCGCTACACCTGGTGGCGTTGTCAAGAAAGGCGATGTCGTCAAGGCCGTTGTCGTACGTTCCCGCAAAGGTGTCAAACGCCCTGACGGTTCGACCATTCGTTTTGATGAAAATGCTGCTGTTATCATTCGTGATGACAAATCCCCGCGTGGGACGCGTATTTTTGGACCGGTGGCGCGTGAACTCAGAGAGCGGGATTATATGAAAATCATCTCCTTAGCGCCGGAAGTGCTCTAAGGCGATCATAAAGGAGGTTTATGTGATGCACGTCAAAAAAGGTGATCAGGTGATGGTCATCGCCGGAAAAGATAAAGGCAAACGCGGACGCGTCTTAGCAGTCTATCCGAAAAAAGAACGCGTACTCGTCGAAGGCATCAACCTTATCAAACGGCACACCAAACCGAATCAACAAAATCCCCAAGGGGGGATCATCACCAAAGAAGCACCCATTCACGTCTCCAACGTCATGCCGATTGATCCAAAGACAAATCGACCGACGCGTGTTGGCTATAAAGTCTTAGACGATGGACGCAAGGTGCGCATTGCCAAACGTTCCGGTGAAGTTCTTGATAAATAACGGTCACAGAAAGTAGGTGAAACCATTGACTACAAAACTCCAAGAAAAAATTCCTGCTCGCCTTAAAGAACAGTATGCACAATCCGTCGTACCGGCGCTGATGAAGCAATTCAACCTAACCAATCCAATGCAAGTACCGCGAGTTGAAAAAATCGTCATCAACATGGGCGTTGGCGATGCCACGCAAAATCCGAAGCTGATTGATGCAGCCGTGCGCGATCTAACCCTCATCAGTGGCCAAAAGCCGATTGTGACACGCGCAAAAAAATCGATCGCCGGTTTTAAACTGCGTGAAGGGATGCCGATTGGCGTCAAAGTCACATTGCGCGGAGACCGTATGTATCATTTCCTAGATAAGCTTTTTAACGTCGCGCTCCCTCGAGTCCGTGATTTTCGTGGTGTTTCTCCGACGGCCTTTGATGGACGCGGAAACTATTCACTTGGCATACGTGAACAACTCATCTTCCCAGAAATTGAATATGACAAAGTTGAAAAAGTGCGGGGTATGGAAATTATTATCGTGACGACAGCCGAGACCGATGAAATGGCTCGCGCATTATTAGCCGAACTCGGCATGCCTTTTCGTAAGGCATAAACGCCATCCGCTATATGGTGGGACTTCAATGAAAAGGAGGGAGCTTAGTGGCCAAGAAGTCGATGATCATTAAACAACAGCGTAAACCGAAATATCCCGTCCGTGCCTATACGCGTTGCAAAAGATGTGGCAGACCGCATTCTGTTTATCGTAAATTTGGTCTTTGCCGGATTTGCCTTCGTGAATTGGCGCATAAGGGACAAATTCCGGGTCTTAAAAAAGCAAGCTGGTAAAAAGGTTGTCAAGAGAAAGGAGGCGCTCTCAATGGTTATGACCGATCCGATAGCCGATATGTTAACACGTATTCGAAATGCCAATATGGCACGAAAAGATAAAGTTGAAATGCCTTCTTCACGGATGAAACGGGAGATTGCCGAGATTTTAAAACGTGAAGGGTTTATTCGCGACTATGAAGTGATTGAAGATAATAAACAAGGGATCTTGCGTATCTTCCTCAAATACGGGCCGAACAATGAGCGGGTCATCAGCGGATTAAAACGCATCAGTAAACCGGGCCTCAGAGTGTATGCAAAAAGCGAAGAATTGCCGCGTGTGCTCGGAGGTTTAGGAATAGCGATCGTCTCGACATCTAGCGGTGTGATGACCGATAAAGAAGCACGTGCCAAACACACGGGCGGCGAAGTGCTAGCGTATATTTGGTAAATTTGTTAAGGTGGAGGTGAACGTTATGAGCCGAATTGGTAGAAGTCCTATCCCCATCCCTCAAGGGGTGACGGTTACCATTGATCACCATACGGTTACAGTAAAAGGACCTAAAGGCACGTTAACGCAAGCGATTCACGAAGAAATGCACGTTCGTCAAGAAGATGGTTTCCTCATCGTTGAACGTCCGACGGACGGAAAGCTGCACCGCAGTCTTCATGGCACGACGCGGTCACTTCTGGCAAATATGATTGAAGGCGTATTAAATGGTTACACCCGCTCCCTTGAGATTGTTGGTGTTGGATACCGTGCCAACAAACAAGGACGGAAACTCGTTTTAAGCCTCGGCTATTCGCATCCGGTTGAATTCGAGCCGGAAGAAGGCATCGAAATCGAAGTACCACAAGCGACTAAAATCATCGTGCGCGGCATTGACAAACAAAAAGTCGGACAAACAGCAGCCAAAATCCGCAGCTTCCGTGAGCCTGAACCGTATAAAGGGAAAGGTATTAAATACGAAGGTGAACACATTCGCCGTAAAGAAGGTAAAACTGGCGGTAAGAAAAAATAAGTTCGCTTCATAAAAGCGTCCATCTCAGGACTGTGTCTCAACCAGAAAGGAGTGGCCTAAGCTTATGATTACGAAACCCGATAGGAATGCGCTCCGCAAAAAACGCCATTATCGGATCCGTAAAAAACTATTTGGAAATGCATTGCGGCCGCGTCTGAGTGTTTATCGTTCTTCTAAACACATTTACGCACAAATTATCGATGATACGCAAGGTGTCACCCTTGTACATGCCTCGACATTAGACAAAGAACTGCGTGAATCATTAAATGAAGTTGGTACAGGTAACAAAGAAGCAGCAGCCCGTGTTGGGGCTCTTTTGGCAGAGCGTGCCAAAGCGAAGGGTATTGAAAAAGTTGTCTTCGATCGTGGGGGCTATAAGTACCACGGACGTGTTCAGGCATTGGCAGAAGCAGCGCGTGAAGGCGGCTTAGACTTTTAAGAAGACACTTGAAAAGGAGGGAAAACAGTGCAAAAAGAAAGAATCGATGCGTCCCAATACACATTCGAAGAACGTGTTGTTCAAGTGAACCGCGTAGCCAAGGTGGTCAAAGGCGGACGCCGGTTTAGTTTTAGTGCACTTGTCGTCATCGGTAATAAAGAAGGCATCGTCGGCTTTGGTTTGGGGAAAGCTGCGGAAGTCCCTGATGCTATTAGAAAAGCGATCGAAGCGGCTAAGAAAAATCTTATTGAGGTACCTCTGGTTCATACGACGATTCCACATGAGATCATCGGTCGCTACGGCGCCGGCGTTGTATTATTAAAACCAGCTGTTGAAGGTACTGGTGTGATCGCTGGCGGTCCTGTCCGTGCTGTGTTGGAACTGGCTGGCGTGCGCGATGTGCTTTCAAAATCGCTTGGCTCGAACAATGCGATCAATATGGTACGGGCAACGATGGCCGGATTATCA
>JAVERJ010000171.1:0-4626 GCA_034007185.1 Candidatus Carbonibacillus sp.
TGAGGGCCTCCAGATCTTCGATGTGCTCGGCTGAGGTGATCCATGGTCCCCAAGGGGCAAATGTATCCAGACTTTTTCCTTTAAAATATTGTTGATGCGCTTTTTGCAAGTCCCGCGCCGTCACGTCATTCAATAAAGCATATCCAAAAATATAGTCCATCGCCTCTTCGGGCCGAATATTGCGCCCTTCTTTACCTATGATGACAGCAATCTCCCCCTCATAATCGAGCGCTTCGGTGATGCCGAGATGCGGATCGATTTCTTCCCAAGGACCGATGACTGTATACGGTGCTTTGGTGAAAAAAATAGGCACGGGGAGATCAGGCATAACGCCGCCCGCGGCAAGTTCTTTGGCATGATCGGCATAGTTTTTGCCGACGCATACAATGGGATAGCGGGGTATGTACGGCGCTTTGAGGGTGACCGCCGCGAGTGTAAAGGTGGGGACGGTTAACGCCCCAGACATGGCGCGTTCAGCGAGCATGCGGATCGCTGCTTGTGCACTCTCCCCTTGTTCGATCATCTCGAGAAGCGTCGAAAAGCCGCTTACACCATCTAAGGCCCAGAACGTTTGCCCATCGGTGACCCCCCAGTGAACGGTCGCTGGCTGAGTGGGCTGGGTTCGTTGGGTACGTTGCGTCTCGTTTATTTCAAATGTTACGTAGTGCATTAGCGTTCTTCCTTTCTATGATCTTAATTTTTTGATCTTGATTTTTTTAATCTTGACTTTTTTGATGGTTCTCTAACATTATACAAGGATCGCTGGCGCTCGGCTAGCACGATCGAAGGATGGCGGAGGCGTTCTACCTATTTTTTGCCATATCAAAAAGGTTGCCCGCGCCTGTTGCGAGCAACCATTGAATGAAGGTATTGTATGAAGGCCGCCTCCGAAGCCAATTATGGTGTTGAGCTGTTCGGAAGCTGTTGGAGAGGATCGGGTATGGTGGTGCCATCTTCTGTACTTTTACCGGAAGCTGGCGGGCTCGTCAAGGACGGGGAAGGTTCGCTGGAGCGCGTCGCGTCTCCCGTTGAAGATGGAGGGGTCGCTGGCGCGGCGTCTTCATGAGATTGTGATGATTCTGGGGCGGTAGCTTTGTTTGGGTCCGATGGATCTGGTGCAGGCGTTTTGGTGATGGGCGTCGATGCATCAGGCTTTGTGCTGTCGGGTGTCGCATCGGTTTTCGTGTTGGAAGAAGCAGGCGGGGTGCTAGAGGATGGTTTATGCGTTGTTTTTGTACTCCCGTTTGTTCGATTTGAGGATGATTTACTAGGCTGAGCCAACCCTGAAGAAGTGGATGTTTTAACAGGTTCATCGTTTTTGGGATTGATCAAAGCCAGACCTTGTTCTTCGGATATTTGAAGGCTTCGCCAGAGCGTTTTACGAATGTGCTCGAGATCTTCTTTGGGAAAAAGTGTGTATCCAATGCCGTCCCAGTACGGATGCGCTTCGATGGTGGTAATGGCCTGAGAGCCGACCCCGAGGTAGACACTGGCCAAAGATTTGATTTCGTTTTTGGTAAAATCACTCTTAACATGATCGCCGACGATGTCGAGAAGCTCAAAGATGTGCGTGACCCCTTGGAAGGACTTCACTTTATCAGCGACCGCCTGAATCACGATCTGTTGTCGACGGTTCCGATCGAAGTCGCTGGAATAATATTTGGTGCCGCGATCATCGTGACGATGCCGCACATAGCCTAATGCTTGTTCTCCATCCAAATGTTGAAAACCAGGCTGAAGATCGATGACGGTTCCGTCGATCGGATCATGATAGACCAGTCGGCGTTCGACGTCGATGTCAACCCCACCCAAGGCATCAACGATTTTTTTAAAGGCTTCAAAGTCTAAAAGGACATAGTGATCAACGGGTACACCAAAAAGTCCGGTCACCGTCTGCTTGGCAAGCTTAGGTCCGGTCATGGTGATCGGTTCGCCTTTTTTTTCGGCACGATTTTTGCGATTGTCTCCGATGGCATAGGCCGCATTAATCTTGGCAAAGCCGTAGTCAGGAATCATCACGCGTGTGTCGCGCGGGATGGAGAGCAGTTGAACGCTTTTTTCATCTGGATTAAATGCGGCAAGCATCATCACGTCGGTGTTGGCATAACCGAGCTCAGGTCTTGTATCAACACCCATGATCAACACTGTAAAGGGTTCCAACCGTTCTGCTTTTCCCATCTGCGCCGGATCGGTCGTGGCATTTTGTTCGACTTCCTCTTTGGTTGCTGTCATCTTAGAAAGTGATCGATCTATACGGTAATATGCATATATGCTTCCGGCCAAAACGAGCAAAACAAACATTAAAAGGGCGATGGTTACCCAACGTTTATTTTTTTTCTTCTTTCTATCCATCTTCATCGCCGCCCCCATCTTAAAACTGGTTCTGTAACTATTCGTAGTGTACCCGATTCGATCTCTTTTGACAAGACGATCCAAAAAAATCCAAAATCATTCAACATCACCTCTAAGATATAGAGAGTTTATTCCAGAGTATTCATGAGCAGCAACCGTTCATGACCTAAAATGCGATCATATAGATGAAAATACGATGCTTCTTTGGGTATCGCTATTTCCCCACCGTTTTTTTTGATGTCCAAAGGTATACTCTGAACGTTTGAGCCGTTTTGATCAAAAAAATCAATCACCAGCTCGTGGGCATCATGCGCAAATGCGATGCGCTTTTTAACTTCCAATCTGTAACTCAGTTCACCATCTTTTTTGCTGCCTGATAGCCATAAGTGTAGGGGGTAAAGATCGACTTCCACGCCCTTTTCCGGTTTCTCATCAATCGCTTGATCTGGCACACGAAGACCGATGGGTTCGCCTATCCCGTTTCCATCTGACGCTTTTTCCGATGTTACCTCAGACAAGTAAGGCGCCAAGAGTAAGTTAAGACCCCTTTCTTGACCATTGGAAAGGAGGGTATACAGTTCGATGACCGCTTTGCCTAAAGGTTCTATCGTCTGTAAGCCCTCACCTTCAAATGCAGCTGTTTTGTAAACACGCCCATCCGATAAAACATAAGAACCATACAATTTGGGTAAGGGTATGGGACGTAATGTGTCATTGTCAACTTCTAATACAGTAGAGACCACATCATCATAGAGCCCAGGATAATTTCTTCTTTCTATGACACGTATATTGAGTTGATAGGCAGGGTAGGATAAGATGGGTTGCACATCTTTTTCTGTTATTGAGACGTTTAACAAATCGTCGTATATTATATAACGTATACTTTTCCATATCGGTGAGGGTA
This sequence comes from Candidatus Carbonibacillus sp., assembly GCA_034007185.1. Lineage (GTDB taxonomy): Bacteria > Bacillota > Bacilli > Thermicanales > DSM-22653 > Carbonibacillus. Next base: position 3,257 of record JAVERJ010000171.1, read on the forward strand.
AACCTTGTGCAGGTCGACGTGGGGTCAATTGGAGTTCTCCCTGATTAAACATTAGATCATAAGGGAGTTGGCCGTTGAGTACGAAATAGGCTTGCTGACCAGGGTAAAGTGTTTTTTGCGTGCCAATCTGCATGACGTGGATAGGAAATATTTGACCGGCTTCTGTTTTTAAAAAACTTTCCCACTCCGGAAGCTCGACCGCCTCTTCGCCTGTATTATAAACCTGTAAAAGAGCAGTAAAAAGATCACTCATATCCTCTGGCATACGTTTGGGAAGTCCAGATAAACGAAGTTCCAATTGTTGCTTCGCACCATCCCGAAGAATAATGTTTTCGGTCGGAGCGTGTATGTCGCTACGATTTTCACTGGTATCGTTTGAAGGTGCAGTGGCCTGTAGAGCGGTAAGCGGAACAGCACTCAGGACACTCTCTTTAGATGCACTGCCTTTCAATAGATAAATTCGTGCAGAATGAAGTTCGACTGCTGAAGGTACATGTGCTATTAGCGTCAACGATGTTTTTAAGTTCGGCAAGAGTTGTGTAGGTTCATCTCCGTCCAAGGTTAGCGGGTAAAAAATACCATCTGCTGTCACCAGTCCATATATAAGCGATGGATACGGTTGAGGTGTGCGTCCAGTATTCAATAAGTGAAGTCGATACTGAACGCTTTTCTCATGGTCGTCAGGGTGTTCCGATATTTGTTCGGATATATATTCGATAGAAGCATACAGCCTCCCGGCCGGCCAAGGAAGATGGCTCGTTTGAGCCTGTAAAAGACGAGAAACTTTTTCCCCGTCAATATGCAGCGTGCCGATCGTTTTTTCGAAATCAGGAGACGTTGTATCCCACCGGATCAATCGCAATGAGACATCATCTTTTAAACCTATTGACTGGATGAGACCCTGAGGAAGTTGTGTGTAAAAGATAAAATAACGCTCACTCCGGGCCATGACCTGCGTCTGATCAGCATCCAATAGCTCCACAGGCACAGTGATGCCGTTCGCAGTGATGCGCAACCAATACGGATAAAAATCAAAGGTGGTTGCACTTTCATTTCTTAGTTTGAAAATGATGCTGACCGTATCCAAACCTTTTTCATTAGGGACAGCATAGACACCGGTAACAAAGAGAGTAACATCCCGATCAAGCGACAAAACGTCACTGATCGGTTCTTCCCCAGATGTATCCGAAGATGATGTCCGCCCAAGGCTTCCGCCTATAAAAACAAGGCTTAAGCCAATGATCAGAATCCCAAGTACTTTGATATATGCTTTGTTGTCAATAGGTAAAGAAAACTGTGACATCATGCCGAACCTCTCTTTGTCTTTGTCATGTTTCTTCCCACTATCTCATTTTCTGAATGCTCGTGCT
>JAVERJ010000172.1:0-4602 GCA_034007185.1 Candidatus Carbonibacillus sp.
TTTTATCCACTCCGGTGAAAGCGGCCACAGGCCGAACGACGTCTGAGCGTATACCGGTTTGGGTTTGCCGACTTGATCGGGACGGTACGACTGCCAGTGCACAACAGCCCAGCTCATGGGAACGGGGGACGTTGCTTTTTTCTCTAAATTTTCAGGGCTCAACTGACCGGGTTGTACGATCCATAGACCGGTGACATCCGGATTGACGTTATCAAAAACAGGCCATTCCGCCAGCGCACCGGAGCGCGCGCTGTAAAAACCTTTACTCGTATCCCAAATCAATCGCCACATCCGGGGCGTGCTCGCCCTATCTTTCCGAAATGCAAAATAATAAGGCTTGCTGCTCTCCTTAGGATTGGGAACGGTCACTTCCAGACGCGTGATCTCTCCTGTGTTCTTACTCCAGTAGATTTTGGGCTCCTGGGTCAATAGCTGTTGATTCGACGGTTTCGAGGCATCATATCCATCCGCATACTGCACCCACCAGTTTCTGACATAGCGGTTTACAAACTGGCTGTTTTCGATCTGCCGGATATCTGCCTCGCGGGAAGCGAGGGCGACCACGGCATGCTGATAAAGTAGCAGCATGGCCGGTACGGTGAGACCGATCAGCGAGAGCACGATCAGCAGTTCAATAAGCGTGTAACCTGCATCTTTTTTTCGCTCCTGCACAGCCCATCCACCCCCTTTCCCGGACATGACGCAAGTTTTCCGACGTGCATTTATGATGTTTGCGTTCATTTTTTTATGAGAACTGTTGTGTAGAGAGTTACACGATACGCTTTTCTATCTGCACAATCATGGGTGCTGCCGTCTGTACCGAGCCCCACCGTAATGCGATATAAAAACCGCACGTAGTGGTCATCCTCCGTATAATCGGAGCCGTTCATTTGAACGTTTTCGATGAGCGGTGGTGGCGTGGTTTCGTTATCTTGTATGTCGGGAGGCGCAAGCGTATAGCACGGGATGACGTAAACGCTTTTGACCTGATCGAAAACATGTTTGAGCCTAGAAGGTTCGGACAGCTCTTCCCTAACCGATGTGCCTAGGTACTGCTGGATGGTCTCATTGGCTTGAGAGGCCAACGTTGCATCGTCTGGCCGGGGCATAGGCACCATGCCGCCATCGAGGACCGGCGTCCACATCGTTAACAAGAGTTCATAGGCAGCCAGCAGTTCTTCATCGCGACCGGCTGCGATGCGCGCTCGATCGCTCCCGTACCAGAGCGTCGAACTCAGCATGACAAGACTAGTAAAAACAAAGAGTGCTACGAGGACTTCAAATAAGGTAAAACCTGCTAAACTATAACCCACCGATCCCATTGCGGCTTTCCGGCCTGTCCCTTTTACCACCGGTAACACCTTTTTCCCTTCTATCTGTTCTCTTATAACGACTGTCGGTCGCAAGCAAGGCAAAAGGTAAGCCCTGCACAGCCTTTTTTCATTTTTTTATGAGACGGAGCGACACATTGGCCGGTCCATATGTTTGTTCTTTTCCGCTTAAAGATGTCGTAACCGTGAAATCTTTTTGGGAAGCAGATTGTCCGTTTTGCCCTATGGTATAAATATAAGCATTGTCTTTGTTTTTAAAGTCAATTTTTAATAAACCAAGTTCGCGTGAGAAGGGACGATCGAGGACAACTGTTTCTTCAAGCTTTATGGTGTAATGAAGATCAACACCTTTACTTTCAATCTCAACTTTCTTCGTCCACAACCGAGCCACCTGCTGGGCAAGCATCATATCGCGATCGAAAGTCGTTTCGTACTGGCGAAGCTGCATGCGTTCGAATAGATCGACCCCATGCGGCAAAAACATGGCCGAAAAGAGGGCGATGATTCCGAGGACGATCATGATTTCGATCAGGGTAACCCCCGCTTCCTGCACATAACGGGATGATATGGAACCGTATGTTGAAATTTTATCGCCTTGCATCCTTCGTCTCACCTGTCTCTTCCCTGCCCCTTTTTCTGCCCGTTGGACGAGAAACTCTGTGCAAAAGACAGAAGCTCATCAGCGCATTTAATTTTCCAGCATGCATCTTTTGGGACGACCAAAAAGGATCAAACCAATGAAAACAACTATGGGAGAAAAAAGTCTGTCTTATGAAAGCGTATGGATCATATCCATGAGCGGTGAAAAGATGCTCATCACGAGCATCAACACGATCCCTCCGATGAAGACGAGTATGCCCGGCTCAACCCAGGCTAAAACAGTCGAAAGCTGCTGATCCGTTAAAAACTGCAGTCGATCGCTGTAAACGTTCAGCTGTTGTGTAAGACGGCCGGAACGCTCACCGGAGACGATAAATAAAGTCCAGTCTTGATCAAGCCAGAAGATCCCTACAGTTGCTTGAGCGACTGTCGCGCCTGCACTCACTGCGTCGGCCAGCTGCCGGTAGAAATCTTTGATGACCGGTTGCCGCGCTTCTTTGCCCAGCATGGCCGCTGCGCTTAAAATGTCATAGCCAGCTTCCAGACTAACCGCAAGCTGCGAGACGACTTCGCGCGTGTATGTTCGTCGTATAAACGGACCGAGAAAAGGAACCACAATGAGAAACCTGAGCACGACTGCACGAGGTTTGTGCGCCAAAAGAGCGAGGACGGCACCTACCACAATCAGAATCAAAACGACGGCGATCATTACTTTGGGCAGAAGAAAAGGATCCGGAGCGCCAACAACGTTCTTGTGCGCTGTCTGAGGTTGCAAGGACATGATGCTCGTGCGCAGCTCAATGAGATACGGGATAAAATAAACGAGCAGAAAAACGAGTAAAACGAGGGCAAAACCGATCAGAATCAGCGGATAGGTGAGTTTTCCCCACATTTCTTTACGGAAACGTATACGTTTTCGGTAGTAGTCCTTGAGCTGTTTAAACTGTTCGCCGTAATCGCCGGTACGATCCGCCATCGTAAGCGATGCTATGGCGTACGGTGGCCAGCCGATGGCCTGAAACGCATCCGGTACGCGCTCACCCTCCAAAACTTTCTCGCGAACCGCACGTAATGCAAGTGCGATCTTTTTCGGAAGGCTGTTTTCAACAATTGAGAGCGTATCGATCAACGTCAACCCACTCGAGATAAGCGGCTCCATTTGCATCAAAACCCGCTCCAGAAGCGGTTCGCTCCAGCGCAAGATGCACCACCCTTCCTTGATCGAAGATCGTCAAGCAAGAAAATCGGAAGACATAACGGTTTCTAACACATCATGCGTTTTGAACAACTTGTGTCTGTGACATACTCCCCCACCTTCGCCAACGCTTAGAAGTAGGCGCACTTCTTTCGGTGGGAAGTTAAAAATCGCCGCGATCGCCTCTTTCTAGCGCTCAGTACGATTGCACTTTTTCCTTTTGTTTTAAACGTTCTCTTAATGCTTCAGTATCCCGCTTTAACAAATACGGTAGATGGTCTGCCTCCGGTGTATAGAGATGAAACCGAGGTCTTGTGACTGCTCCCATCCCTTGACATCTACTGCAACCATCGCCATCACCATGACATACCGAACAGGGCGTCATTCCCATTTGCTGACCGATCACACCTCTTAAGGCGGCCGTCACGAGATACGGTTCGATACCAAGTTCAAAAAAACGCACGATCCCGGCTATGGCATCGTAAGCGTGGATCGTACTCAGCACGAGATGCCCGGAAAGTCCCGCCCGGACAGCGATCTCCGCCGTCTTTCGATCGCGTATTTCTCCGATGACGATGATGTCCGGATCGTGGCGCAAAAGGGCGCGTAGACCCATTTCAAAGGTAAGTCCGATCTCCTCGTTGACATCGATCTGGTTCACCAAAGGCATGTTCACTTCAACCGGATCTTCGATGGAATAGACGCTTTTCGTCTGTCGATCAATGAGGCTTAAAAGCGCATAAATCGTCGTCGTCTTCCCGGAACCCGTCGGGCCAGCCGATAAGATCATGCCCGAGCCACTCGCAAGCCACGTTCGAACAACGTTTTCGTCTTGCTCCGGCATACCGAGATCGAGGAGATTATCAAATACAGGAATCGAATAAATGAAACGCAACGTCACCTTTTCACCGCGAACAGAGGGGAGCGTTGCGATACGCACCTGATGCGTCTTCCCACTACCGGACTCATAGGTGAGCTGACCATCTTGTGGCAACCTCCTCTCGGCGATGTTCAAGCGGGCGATGACTTTTAAGCGTTGCACGAGCACTTCCCCTTCACGCTGCGGCAAGCGACCGATCTCATGAAGCGCACCGCGCGATCGTATGCGCAAAATATATTCAACACCTGTCGGATCGATATGCAGATCGCTCGCCCGCTCTGAAAGCGCCTGTTCAAACCAGATTCGCTCCGGGTCCGCCACGTCCATCCCTCACTTTCCTCGCCCTGTATACGATCATTTTGCAGCCATCGATGATCATATAAAAATAAAAGAATTATTTTTCCGGATCGGTCATGTTAGATTTTTCCCACACGATATGACCATCGTTTACTTCAAAAACGCCTTCGCCGCATTTGTCGCCGTCGTCCTTGGTCAAATTCTTGTTATCTTCGTTATCATCCAGCACGCCAGCTTCAATAAGTTCCTTTATTAAAGTACCGAATTCAGTCTCTTTAGGCGCTTTGTTTTTCTCCAGC
>JAVERJ010000173.1:0-4600 GCA_034007185.1 Candidatus Carbonibacillus sp.
GTGATGGTCTTTTACCTGAGACTTTTGCTAAAGTGGATGCGAGACGACGCATCCCCGTTTTTGCGACGTATCTTGTTTTCGGAGCAGCCATCGGGATGGCGGGTTTTCTTTCGATTGACGAATTGGCTCAACTCGCCAATATCGGTGGGCTTTCAGCTTTCTTTTTAACCACACTTTCAGTGATGATCATGCGACGGACGCATGCGCATGTAGCGCGTGTCTTTCGCGTACCGGCGCTTCCGCTGATCGGAACCTTCGGTCTCATCGGAACATTGGCTTTGATCGTATCCTTGCCATCGCTTACCTTTTTACGGTTTGCCATTTGGTTGGTCCTAGGTCTTGTCATTTACTTTGCCTATGGTGTGAATCATTCACGACTGAACCATTCAAAATCATAAAACAATGTCGCCACACGTCATTTAATTTTTTTATCATCATCACGGTGTGTATGGCGCCAGGCAAAGTACATCAAAAGCATATTGCTTCCCATACCGATCCAGGCGAGTGTGTATGTGGGAACAACCGTCGCTAACCACACGTACGATGCTGTCCATCCAATAAGAAATGCCGAGCCATGACTGATCCACGGATGTTGCGCCAGCGATTCGGGGAGGAATAAAATGGCAGATAAGGCTAAGAGTTTACTCAAAAAAATATTGAAAAACATCCGCAGTGGCTCTTGATACAATAAAGCACCGGAAGCCATTTGATCAAAACCAAGACTCGTATCGACGATCAACAAAACAACTGTCACTGACAAAAACTGCCTGAACCACGTCCAAAATGAATCATGCTTCGGTACGGTTCGGGAAATGTCGCTTTTTAGGAATCCATCACGAAATAGGCGATAGGTGAGAAAAAAAAGATAAACAACCAAGACGAAGCGCACGAAGGGCTGGTTCAAAATAAAGCTCATTTCTTTTAAGAAGAAGGTGCGTATCAGGGCGAATAGGCTAAGCCAGATGATGATTAAGCCAGGCGACAGCAGGTGGGTACGACGCAAAATGGCCAGCAATATGAGCGCATTATCAAGTTCGGTTAAAGCAAATAGGAATGAAGGCCAGATGAAGCTAAACAACGCACGCACTCCTTTTATGTACATCATCCGTCATTAAGACGTTCAGCTTGTGTATCCGCATCATCCTATCTTATGCATCCTCTTCTTAAAGCTATGCCGAGCACATTTTTTTCAATAGATGTCGATCGACCTTAAGACTAGAAGGCGATTCCTTTTTTTGTTAAGATCAATTTAAAGGATAGGGAAAGGGGTATGGTTCGGATGACGCAACACAATGCAACCCATACAGATGCGCGCCGCTATGTCATTATCGGTGGGGATGCGGCAGGGATGAGTGCGGCAACGCAAATTCGCCGTCTCGATCCCCAGGGGACCATCACAGTTCTTGAGAAAACAACGCATATTTCATATGCACAGTGCGGACTCCCTTACTGGGTGAGTGGAGTTGTCCGTGATGGTCATGACCTTGTAGCACGCACCAAAGAAGCATTTCAAGAAAAGTACGCCATCGATGTGCACTTAGAAGAAGAAGCAGTGCGCATTGATCCAGAGCAAAAAACGGTCATCACGCACCGCGCAGATGGCACAGAAAACCGCTATGACTATGACCGACTGCTGATTGCCACAGGCGCGCGTTCGATCCTTCCGCCTTGGGCTGATCTTTCTTTAAAGGGCGTTTTTGCTCTGAAAACTATGGACGATGCGGAACGCTTGATTCAAGGGCTTAAAGATCGTCCGGTGGAACGTGTTGTGATCATTGGTGGTGGTTATATTGGACTGGAAATGGTTGAAGCGTTTGATCATCTCGGTAAAAAGGTAACCCTTCTCGATCTTGCGCCACAGATCGCCCTTACTTTCGATCCCGATATGTCAAAAATTGTGCAAGAAACACTTCAAGCCAAAGGGATTCAGCTTGCCTTAGAAGAAGAAGTTGTGCGTCTCATGCATGAGGATGGTATCATCCGTGGCGTTGAAACAAAACAGAAGACGTATCCGGCCGATCTTGTGCTGATCGCCATCGGTGTCATACCGAACAGCGAACTGGCTCAGGCCATCGGCGCAAAGCTTGGTCCGAAAGGGGCGATATGGGTTGATCAGACCATGCAAACATCACTCCCTGATATTTATGCAGCAGGTGATTGTGCGACACAGTATCACCGTTTAAAAGAACATGATGATTTCGTACCGCTCGGCACCCATGCCAACAAACAAGGACGCATTGCAGGAACGAACATGGCAGGTGGGAAAGCGACATTTGGGGGCATCGTCGGCAGTGCGATTATGAAGGTGCTCGATCTTACGATGGGACGGACAGGGCTCAATGAGCGTGAAGCACAGGCGCTTGGCATCACATACGATACTGTGACGATACGCTCGCGCACGCATGCCCATTACTATCCGCAGGCCAAGACGCTTCACATTAAACTGCTTTACGAACGGACATCGAAGAAGCTTCTGGGAGGACAGATCATCGGTGAAGAAGGCGTAGATAAGCGCACCGATGTTTTGGCCACCGCCCTTTATCAAGGGATGACGCTAGAGACATTACAAGCTTTGGATCTATCATACGCACCGCCTTATAATTCGGTTTGGGATCCTCTCCAACAAGCAGCGACCGTTGCATTAAAACAGTAGATCATACGATGATCCTAAAAAATATGTGGGTACGCATTACGTTCTACGTCAGCAGAAAGGTCATCTGCTGACGTATGTTTGTATATTTTTGCATGATTTAAAATAAGGAAGGTAGGAAGTGAACACGATGGAATCAAAACGTCTGAGTGAGGATGAAATTATAACCGCTCTCCGCAAGCTCCAACACTGGAAACGAACCGAAGACGGTCGCTGGATCGAGCGCCGGTACCATTTCAAAACGTTCATGCAGGCGATCGATTTTGTTCAAAAGATTGCAGAGATCGCTGAAGAAAACATGCATCATCCTTTGATTCAGATCGATTATAAGGTGGTGACCTTAAAACTTTCAAGCTGGCAAGCAGGCGGTTTAACGAACTTAGATATCGAAGAAGCGCATCGTTTTGATGCCGTGTATGAACGGATGCGTCAAGCGGCCGAGACATAAATCAGTACGATCATGAGGGGATGGAATGAACACAATGGCAGGCACAGAGCGACTTTTTCTGGCGATGCACCTACCGGATTCATTAAAACAATGGATGTCTGAGCGTATGGAGCATATCGCTTCGCTCCTTCCGTTTCAACGCTGGACAGTTAAAGAAGACTTGCATCTGACCCTGATATTTATCGGGGATACGCAACCAGCAGAAGAAGAGCAGTTGAAAGAGGCATTGTCATCGTTTACAAAACCGACCGAACAGGTCTTTCCAAAAACGGCGAACACCGCTTTCCCCGCTACATCGACCCGATCACCTGTCGATCGATGGCTTCGTCCTTTTGTCATAAGCTTATCGCGTTCGCTCGGCACCTTCGGCCGCCCTTCTTCGCCAAGTGTCCTCTGGGCAGGGATTACACCGAACCAGGAACTTATTGCTTTACAAAACGCACTGATAGAACATCTCCGTCAAGCCTTACCGACATCCTTTGTGGAACGCATTTCCGATCTTTCAGTGCAAGCTCGTCCGTATCGACCACATATCACCTTGGCCCGTCAATATCGTGGACCCATACCGCTCGATGCTTTGAAACTGGAAGAAGCAAGCCGGCATTTTTTTAATGCTGAATCCATCGTACACGCGGACCTACTGCAATGGTCGGTCGAGGCCATCGATCTATATCGATCGCATCTCGGTCGGCGACCGATGTACGAACGTCTGACATCGTTTCCTTTGTCTATGTAATGAAACAGTGTTATAATGTTTTCAAACAGTGATATCAAAATGAAATCACAATGATATCGCTGTTTAATGATGCTCATATAATTTTGTGGATCTCTGTTGAAGGAGGCTACACATCATGCAAGAACGTCCGGCTTGGCGAATGAACGGTTTTGTCGCGATTGCAGCTTTGCTAGTATTTGCAGGTGTCAACATTTACTTAATGGTTTTGACAATGTTTACACCGATCGCCGCCATTTTCATTACAATTTTGATCATCACGATTCTCATTTTTTCCAGCGGTTTTATTGTCGTTCAACCAAATCAAGCCAAAGTCTTAACATTGTTCGGACGGTATGTGGGTTCGGTGCGTGACAGCGGCTTTTTCCTGACTGTACCCCTCACGGATAAAAAAACAGTGTCACTTAAAGTGCGCAACTTTAATTCGGCCAAACTTAAAGTCAATGACGCGGAGGGCAGTCCCATCGAAATCGCAGCCGTCATCGTGTTTCGCGTCATCGATTCGGCCAAAGCGTACTTTGAAGTTGACCAATATGAGACGTTTGTGGAAATACAGAGTGAAACAGCGTTAAGACATGTCGCCAGTCGCTACCCGTATGACAGTTTTACAGAAGGCAGTTACTCCTTGCGCGGGCACACTGAGGAGATTTCCTTAGAACTAAAGCGTGATTTGCAAGAACGGCTCAGTGTAGCAGGTGTAGAAGTGATGGAGGCGAGACTGACCCATCTGGCCTATGCGACCGAGATCGCCTCGGCCATGCTGCAGCGT
>JAVERJ010000174.1:0-4588 GCA_034007185.1 Candidatus Carbonibacillus sp.
CGCAAGCCCGCTGCAAATCATCCATGGCGCCAACCATGGAAAATTCAAAAGCAGCTTCAACGTAGCATAAATACATGACCGTTAACAAGCCTAACAGGCCTTTTTTCCCATCCGGGAAACGGAAGGGGGCGGTCAATAAGGGTGGCTCCAGCCGTCGTCACTAGACGATTGCCGCAAGGCAAACCTTGACGGATGTACGGCGTTTCCCGATAATCAACAAATCCCGGACAGAGTATATGACATTTTCACGGAACAGTTAAGGTGACATTTTCACTGACGATTGACAGTGCCTTTGATCATTCTGTGTTGTACGTCTGTGATATTGTCATATCGTAACGCTTCAGAGAAAATGTCACTATGGGACAGGAGAAGATGACATGGACAAAAGCGGAACAACAACATCTCCTTCTTTAACATGTTGACATAGAAGACATATTATACTATACTTATAACAGTTTATATAAATATTATAGTCTTATTCTCATCGAAAGGAGACACGTTGTTGGACATCCTAAAAAAAGCGATACGACACCCATCGGAAAACGCCCCATCTTTCGTAGAAACTTTGTTGATTAAGAAAGAAGATGAAGGACAATAAAGAAGGAGGATGTTCGATGTCCATAAAGCTTGCCATTGTTTACTACAGTTCCACTGGAACCAATTATCAGTTAGCCCAATGGGCAGCTCAAGCCGGAAGAGAGGCAGGGGCGGAAGTGAAAGTGTTAAAAGTACCTGAACTGGCGCCTCCTACAGTGATTGAACAAAATTCCGCCTGGAAAGCTCATCTTGAAGCAACGCGAGACGTGCCTACCGTAAGCATCGAGGATCTAGAATGGGCGGACGCCATCCTCTTTAGCACACCAACCCGGTTCGGCAATATGGCTTCACAAATGAAGCAATTCCTCGATACAACGGGCGGTCTCTGGGCACGAGGAAAAACCGTCAACAAAGTCGTAAGTGCCATGACATCTGCGCAAAACCCCCATGGCGGGCAAGAGGCCACACTTCTATCCCTCTATACAACCATGTATCATTGGGGCGCCATCGTTGTGACACCGGGCTATACTGATGCGTCCGTTTTCATGGCAGGCGGAAATCCTTATGGTACAAGTGTGACAGTGAATCAAGAAGGGAAGATGATCGAAGAGGTGGAGCCAGCGGTGAAGCATCAAACGAAACGATTGCTTACGGTAGCTTCATGGGTTAAAAAAGGTTTGGAACTCTCAATGTAAAGTGTAGAGAACAAAAAATACCTCCGGGGCAAAAAACTCCGGAGGTATTGATTTACGCGGTATGTAATGGTGGGCCTTCAGGGACTCGAACCCTGGACACCCTGATTAAGAGTCAGGTGCTCTACCAACTGAGCTAAAGGCCCATCATCATAAGGGCTATGCTCTCATAACAGAAAGCAAACACAAATATCAAATGGTTGCGGGGGCAGGATTTGAACCTGCGACCTTCGGGTTATGAGCCCGACGAGCTACCGGACTGCTCCACCCCGCGATGTAGTCACAAATTGTATTGTATACGATTACGCCTGAAATTGCAAGTGAAAAAATTGGTAAAGTATCAAACAGCAGAGAATATGTCATTCTTTTGCACTCATTTTTGTTTTACGACAAACACGCCCTTTACCAGCAATTCCTCTAAGAAAACTCATAAATATAGCAGGATCATGCGGAGATATGCGTCTTTGTGTTATGTATGAACGATATACACTGATTGATTGAACATCAATACATCTACCGTTCACCTCAATGTTATTGTTTTGTTTAATTTATTTATATAATAAAAATATTATATCACCACATCACCCAAAACCAAATAAGATGATTTAAATATTGGCAAACGACCCAAAAAAAGACCATACCCCTTAGGGGCATGGCCTGTAATTCCTTTACTGGCGCGGTATGTATGGCGGTCCCGAGAGGACTCGAACCTCCGACCCACAGTTTAGGAAACTGCGGCTCTATCCATCTGAGCTACGGGACCAACAAGACATTCGTTATGCACGCTGATACCATTTTATCACGTCAAACTTAATGGTTTCAAGATTGAGGTATATACTGGATAGACCTTCATGCCGCCGGGCGGAACCGGCAGAAGGATCAAATGTCATACCTTATTTTAAGATAGATAGCCAGATCGTATTTAAGGGATGCGCGTTTTACCATTCATATAGGGGACGAGTGCCTCAGGAATACGAATCGAGCCATCCGCTTGTTGATGATTTTCTACAAGCGCTATTAAAATACGTGGTGAGGCGATGGCCGTATTGTTTAATGTGTGAGCATATTGCAATGTACCATCTTCACGACGATAACGAAGCTTTAATCGACGGGCCTGAAAATCATGAAAGGTTGAACAAGAATGCGTCTCTCCGTATGCACCCCGTGATGGCATCCAAGTTTCAATATCGTGTTTGCGGACTTGACCTTGACCCATATCCCCTGTACATACTTGAACAACGCGATAGGGCAGCTCTAACATTTTTAAGATTGTCTCGGCATTTTCCAGTAATTCGGCATGCAGTTGTGCTGAGCGTGCTTCATCATTAGGCGCAATGATGACTTGCTCCACCTTGCTAAATTGATGGACGCGGTACAGACCGAACACGTCGCGCCCTGCCGAACCAACTTCACGGCGGAAACTTTCCGATATCCCTGCATACCGTTTTGGAAGTTCATCTTCTTCTAAGATCTCATCATAATGATACGCAACCAGTGAAACTTCTGCCGTACCCACTAAATATTTATCATCTTTTTCACAGTAATACGTCTGTTCTTCACCGAGCGGGAAGTAACCGGTACCTTCTAAAGCAAAACCGTTGACCAAAACCGGCACAATCATATTCGTAAAACCTCGTTGTTCAAGAACATCAAGCGCCAGTGAAAGAACAGCACGATGGAGACGCGCGCCATCACCGATCAAATAATATGATCGACTTCCTGCGACTTTTGCCCCGCGTACAGTATCCACCATGCCCCATCGTTCTAAAAGCTCCATATGATTTTTAGGCGGGAAAGAAAACTGAGGAATGTCTCCAACTCGTTTGATCTCAACATTATCTTCTTCCGACACGCCAATCGGTGTATCCGCACTTGGAACCGCAGGAACGCGAAGCATGAGCGCTCGATATTCGGCCAAGACCGTTTCCAACTCTTTTTCTAAGGACTTAATGTTTGCACCAAGTGCACGCGTTTGTTCAATCAAAGCTTTTTTTTCCTCGCCTGATAACCGTTTAACTTGATCGGAATTAATATTTCGTTGATGTTTTAATTGTTCTACCGTTTGAATAAGTTCGCGCCTTTTATCATCTAAACGAATGAGCGCATCAATGTCAACGTCAATGCCTTTAGCTTTGGCTGCACGTTTGACATCATCTATATGCTCGCGGATATATACGATATCTAACACCGAGACGACGCTCCTTTTTCATCGACACATATCGTTTAGACACATATCGTCTAATGGTAAGGTTAAATCTGGACTTCAACGGAACATTGCCACGTAATGTAAAAAATATTCATGGATACGCCCATCAGAACATAGTTCAGGAGAAAACACTGTATAAAAAAACTGTTTTTCCCAAAACACAACAGGGTGATCCCGCCATTTGGATAAAATATGCATTGTTGCACGCGGCGCATGTTCAACCCACTGAACAAACAGCGCCTGATACGCTTCAGCAATATGGGCGATAGAAAGCGTCTCCCGAAACGGTATAACGAATCGCTGCGGGCCAGATCCGAAAGCAGTCCGACGATGAACAGATGATCCGTGTAACCGCTGGAAGAGCGCTTCTTCGTCCAATACCTTTCCATCACGGATCAGCGCAGTTGCTTCGCCCGTCATCCATAGCGGCTTTCCTGAAACAATATAAGCATGAAGCGCTTCATCCCATGGTGGAAGCATCATCAGGCGTCTTAAAGCCGAAGCAGGCGCACTCGGTATGATCAGCGCATCAAGCGTCTCAAACAAAGAGACATGTCTTACCGGTACGATATCCACAGACATAGAAGACATCGTGTTATACACAACATTTTGGATTGATGTTTCATGCATGACACACGTCCCAAGACATGGAAAGACGCCAATCCGCATGATGCGCTCAACCATATTACACGCCACGCTTAGCTAGACGTTCATGTTCATGGAGCGCTTCCATCGCAATGCCGCGCATCGGTTCACCGATGCCTTTCGATAATTCCGCCAAACGTTCATAATCTTGGTAATGTGCGACTGCCTCTACGATGGCCCGAGCAAATTTTTCCGGATTTTCCGATTTGAAAATACCAGAACCAACAAACACGCCGTCAGCCCCTAGATGACGCATGAGTGCTGCATCGGCCGGGGTCGCCACACCCCCTGCAGCGAAATTCACTACAGGCAATTTACCATGTTCGTGCACATATGTGAGGAGTTCATAAGGAACACCTAATCGTTTCGCTTCAACCATCAATTCATCTTTGGACATGCTTTTCACTTTGCGGATTTCTGCCATCACTGTCCGCATATGGCGTACGGCCTCAACAATGTTCCCCGTGCCCGCTTCGCCTTTGGTACGGATCATCGCCGAACCCTCGCC
>JAVERJ010000175.1:0-4554 GCA_034007185.1 Candidatus Carbonibacillus sp.
GATAAAACGAAGGTCATACAGATGGCTATACACATGCCCGAGCAGCTCTCCGCTCACCTTCGTCGAAGCATAAGGACTAATCGGCTGTAGGACACAGTCATCTTCTCGCCACGGAACATTTGGATTGACGCCATAAACGCTGGATGAGGAAGCAAAGACGAACTGCTTGACACCAAACTTTTTTGCAATCTCTAGCATATGTTGCGTGCCCATGACATTGACCAGCTGATAGCCAAACGAATCATCGATCGAAGGTGCGAGCGGCCGCTTCGACATACTGCGTATCAGCTTCACCATTTGCCTTCTCCGGTGTGCCCACGGCGATCATGATCACATCGGCTTCACCGGTCGCTGCACGCAGATCGTGTGTAAAATGAAGACGACTTCTCAATAAAGGAAGAAGTTGTTCGACACCTGCTTCATGAATCGGGCTTTTCCCTTCTTTTAATTGCCTCAGTTTCGCCTCATCAATATCGACGCCCGTTACATGGTGCCCTATGTAGGCAAGCAGAACCGCCGTGGTAAGGCCTACGTATCCAGTACCGACGATGGTGATGCGCATGCGTTAACCTCCTAACGACATACCTGAATCATCCTGCTCAAGCGCATGTTGAACGGTTTGTTTTTTGTTCAGCGCATCACGGTGCATGAGCCAATACTCGCGTATAAAAACGATCAAAACAGCAAGCATGAAGGTCACAATAAAACCCAAGACAGCGTTCAAACTTTTTTTCGGAGCAATCGGATAACGCGGAAGCGACGGCTTTTCTATAAGCACCGAAGCTTTCATATTCAATAGACGCTGATCCACCTCTTGAATGCGACTGATATAATCTTTCAATGAATATTCATCACGTACGATATAGTCTAACAGACGCGCACGGGATATGTCTTTTTCGACATCGGTCAAGCCGGTTTGCGTCTCGATCGCAGTCAGCGCAGCTTTATTACGATTGAGACTCTCTTCGGTTTCTTTTTGAAGACTTACCAAGGATGCACGCATTGATTCAACGAGATTGCGTTTTTCTTGATACACACGCTGACTTTCCTGCCGTATTGGTTCGATTAAGCGATCAAGCACTGTTTTAGCGATATCCGGGTTTTTATATTGAAAGCGAATGGTAATGATGTTGTTTGTAACGTCTACATTCAACGCTTTTCTAAAGCTGGCTACCGTGCGGTAGGGTAGATCAAATTCTTGCATTAACGGTAATAGCCGATCGCGACTGAGAAGAAGCGCTTTAACAGCCTCGCCATTGCTGTAAAGCGGATCATCGACATTCGTTAACAAGAACTGGGCCGATGATTCATACGTTGGCGGTAATAAAAAACTGAGCGCATAGACGATGACCGCGATCACTACGGGTGTTATGATCAAAAACCAACGATACTTCCACAGCACTCGGATCAGATCGATGAGTTCAATCTCATCTTCATCGTACCTATATACGTTTTCTCTGTGATCATCTCTAGAGTCGTCCCTCTGATGGTGTGATTCCTGTCCCATACCGTCCTCCTGCAAAAGTTAGACTTTTTTCTCCATTTTTATGATAAACTAAAAAAAAAGATCACTCAAGTCCTAAAGTGTGTGTAAAATCCCTCGGTTGAACGAACTTACCGAATGGGTGTAACCTTATTTACTTTTTTTGCTTCTTACTGACGTTGTTTCCATTCAAGATATTCCGTCATATCCAAGTATCTTTTTCCACTGACCCACTTCTCATCAACTTCCATTGTCTGCAAAGTTTGGTGCAGCAATAAACGGGCTGTATCGATATCGGGGGCATCCAATACCGCCCGGACGCGGGGATAGAGTTCTTCCTACAAGAATTTGGGCGTTTTATCCAGGATATTCCGTATGAAGTGGGTCTGGCACCGTTGCCAAGTAACCCCTTGGAAGTGTTATCGAATGGCCTTGACCAGCCCTTCATGGTGATCAGAGACGATGACGTCCACTCCACGCAAGTCAAGACTTTTGAGCCAAGAGAAGCATTCACTCCAACTGGCGTCGAACGCACGATTGCCCAGCATGAGGCCCAAGATCTCCCGATAACCGTCGATGTTCACGCCATAGGCCAGCATCACACCCCGGGAACGAACGCGCCCCTCCTCCCGCACCTTAAGAACCAAGGTATCCACAACGACAAAGGGAAAGCGGCTGTCTCGCAGGTTGTGTCCGTTCCAGGCGGTGACAATGGGGTCGAGGCGCTTGCACAACTCGAAAACCGTGGACTTAGAAAACTCGACCCCTCAGAGTTGTTCTGTAATCTGTGCCACTTTTCGAGTGGAAACGCCATTGACCACCATCTCCATCAACGCCAGAACCAACGCCTGCTCACTCTGCTGATAGCGGGCAAATAACTCCGTTGAAAACTTCCCATTTCGAAGACGGGGGACACGTCGTGTGAGGGTGCCTACGCGGGTCGTCAACTGATGCGCTTAGGTGCCATTCCGGTAGCCTTGACGGGCTTCTGTTCGCTCATATGGTTCTGCTGCCAGCTCCTCGGTCGCTTGGGCTTGCAACACTTGATTCAGTACCGATTCCAAAAGAGACGCCACCCCCGCATCTTGAGAGTTTTTCAAAAAAAGTTGATGCAACAGATCGGAATCTACGGTAATCTGGTATTGAGCCATTTCTGATGTCTCCTCTCGTTTAAGAATGTTGATGTGACACCTTCATTCTAACCGAGGGACTCATGAAATGGCTCCCTTTTTTTCAAAGGAATACCAATTTTACACAATTATACGGACTCAACTTTTTGAGCTTGAGATTTTTTTATTTCTTTTTGCTTTGTTAATGATAAAATTAATATACTCCAAAATAGTTGTCTCTCTCAAAAACAATAATCCTAAACTATAAAATACAGCGCCAAAAAAGATTAGAGTAATTAACCATAATAATCGGTACCATAAAGGTGAAGTTGTTACAAAAACAGACGAATTATTTACCGAAAAATATAGAAAACAAGCCATCAGAATACTCATAACAAGAGCTTTTAAAAAAGTGAGGTAGACCTCCCTGTCAAATATAACACCTATTTTTTTTGTCAAAGGACCTATAATTAAAACGCTCGACACTGTAAGACTTATCGATGTTGCTAAAGCTAAACCATTATGAGCCATAGGACCAACTAATAAGAAATTAAGTAAAATATTAATTCCTAAAGAGATAAGGCCATTCATTACAGGCACTTTTGTTTCTTGAAAGGCAAAGTAAACTCTCTCAAATAAAGTAAGAAGGCCCAATCCCACAATCCCCAGATTAAAGTAAAGAAAGGCACCTGAAGTCATCTCTGTATCTGTTGCACTAAACGCTCCCCGCTCAAAAAGTAACTGAATAATAGGATAGGCAAGGACAATCCCACCAAGTGTAACTGGGATAAGGATCAGAAAAAGTATTTTTACTGCATATTTTGTATATTTATTAACTTCCTCTAAAAGATTTTTCCCTGCAGCTTCTGACAATCTAGGATAAAGAATTGATAATATCGATACCACGATAATTCCCATAGATAATTGCATTACCTTATTTGCGTAATTTAAAGCAGAAATACTTCCTTCACTTAAACTTGATGCTAACATTCGATCCACAAGAACATTAACTTGACCCGCCATAGAACCAAGAAAAACAGGTCCTACTAAAGTTAGAACTTGTTGAATTCCCGGGTCTCTCAAATCTAATACAAAACGATAGTTCCAACCTACTTTTTTGATAGCCGGAAACTGGAAGAGGACCTGGACTACAGTAGATATAACTATCATCCAGGTAAAACCTTCAATACCAAAAAAATTACCAAATAAAAGGAGATATATGATTGCAAGAGAATTATAAGGTATTCCTATAGCTGAGGGGATTAAAAATTTACTATGGCTTTGAAGATAAGCATTAAAAATTGCATTTAAAGAAAGAAAAATAATAGTTATTAACATAATAATAGTTAGGTGAACAGTTAACTTATAAGTATTATCATCAAATCCGAACGCAAATATTTTAACCAGATAAGGGGCAAAACAAATGGATATAATGGTAAGAAGTAAACTCATTAGTCCAATTATTGATGTAATATTATTAAGAAAACGTTCTTTTTTTTCTTCAGAAAGTCTACTATAAACTGGAATAAACGTGGTTCCTATAGCAGAAGCAATAGTCGAAAATAAAATCCCTGGTAAGGAATAAGCCACAAAGAAAGCATCGGATTGGGAAGATGCTCCGAAAAATGCTGCGATAGCAGTTTCCCTAAAAAAACCTAGAACTCTACTTAATACCGTAATCATCATTGTTAATATAGTTATTTTTATCCAATATGATTTACTCATCTTATAATATTCCTTTTTGCTTGATTTAAATATCCTGATGTCAGGTGTAATTCTGCTAATAACAAACTAACTACTAATGGAAGAGTATGATCATACCAAATCCCCGATCCAAATAAAGATCCTAAGATTACTAAAATGACAACAGTTAAGTAACCAACAATTTCCTTGCTTCTATATAACATTACACAAAAGAATAGAAAATACAAACCTATGATGATAGGAAACAATATTATACCC
>JAVERJ010000176.1:0-4547 GCA_034007185.1 Candidatus Carbonibacillus sp.
GATCCTGATGAAATGTAACAAACATAGTATCTATTGAAGAACAACCTTCGTTATTCATTACCCAAACTATTGGTACAAATACGTGTGCAGAATCACCATAACTTCCAAGTGAGTCAATTATTATTGTTGCATTTGGGTCTTGATACTCTCCATAAGTAAGTACGTCGCGAACCATCCAATATCCTTCAGCCCAACCAGAACCCGTTGTGTCTGCTGCAAGAGTAATAGTATTCCCACATACTTGTGCTTCATTGTCGTTACCAACACTTGCGGCTGGTTCGGCGGCAAATAACACTTGCATACATGCTTGACCAGTACATTGTATAGTATTATGTTGACTAGTTTCTGTCCAGCAAAATTCAACAAGTTGACTAGTTCTTGGATAATAGTTTGGTATTACTACTGTTGCACTAGGGCTAGTGTCGGTTGATGCACCCACAAAAGATGGAAATATTTCAGTATAGATTGTATCAACTACTAGTGGTTCATAGCTGATAGTGTCATAATTGATAAAGTTAGTTGTCCATACACCGGGATGATTTACATTCATTACTTCTAAATTGTAAGTAACTCCACAAACAGCATCGTATGTTAATGGTAGAGTAGGTGTTGGCTCAGGTATAAATGTAACATCAACCCTGTCTTGAGCCCAACAAGTACCGTTTGTTTCTGTCATCGTAAATCGGTAAGTACCATGTGAATTAACATTAACTTGTGGTGTAGGAGAGTTACTTGGAGAAAAAGTTGCACCGTAGCCAGACCAACTAATTGTTGAATTGTCGATACTACGTACACCTTCGAGAACAGATTCTGTCCCGCAAGTACTGAAATTTACACCTGCATAAGGACTAGGTGTACATCTGAAATTAACATTAACATCATCGCTACCCACACAATGTCCATTTTTAATATTCCAAGTAAATGTACATTGATTACATTGATTCACCATTACAAGCATATCGGGTTCGTTGGCAGAAGTTCCACCAATTGGGAAAAAAGTACAGTTACTTGTCCAATATCCAATCATTCCGTCAGGTATTTCGCTGCCATTCAGTCGTATTACTACTCCACAAGTGTCGCGGTCTTGTCCTGCATTAGGGTTAGGATTTTGCCTCCACATTACAGGAGTACCTACTGCAACAGAGTAGCAGCCTCCTTCGTCAGGATGTCCGTCTAAAGGAGGATTATCAAATCCTGCTACTGCTGAGATATAGTATATTTGGTTAAAGTCCCCACCAAAATCAGATTGGCAGAAATCGGTATCTGTTCTCCATGCTAGAGGAATATTATCACCTGCATGAATCATAAACTGAAATATTGATTCACCGAGATATGTTTGATCATCATTGTGTCCTACATAAGTTCCGGCACACTCTCCTTCGCATATTATTTGTAATTCAAGTGTTGACATAGTTCCTGCACTTGGGCAATCGCAATCTCTCATTCCTGAAAGATTAATCTCAGAGCATCCATTGGCATCTGTAATTTGATATGAGTATTGTTCTGCAGACAAATGGTCTTCTGCGAAATGAGGGTCATTATGAACAGTCCCATTTACCCAATACTGGTTTATCTCAGAACCATCGAAAACTCCAACAATATCCCACTCAACTGTATAAAATGGTTCGCTTCCATATGTACAAACTTGGTCATTAAAATTAGTTATTAAAAGCTCGTCAAAAACATTAAAAGTTGTTGAAGATGAACCTTCGCCTGTGCAAGGACCGTCTATAGTATTTGTAATTGTGTATTCGCCAGGTCCTGCAATTGTAGGGTCAAATATCCCATTGTTAAGAGCTCCGGTAGGGCAATTGTTGCATGTTAAATCGCCTAAATCAACAACTTCAATTTGAACAAGTCCTTCGGAGATACACATATCATCAATTTCTGTAATTGTGGGATCAAAAGTTTCATTAAATGTGATTGTAACAGTTGATGTAGCAGAACATGCTTGATTATTTTGATAAACTTCATGAATTTGGAATTCGTATGTTCCATAAATATTAACACACACTTCGGTGTTAGGGGAAGTATTATCTGCAAATGTTGCTGTCCCGGGTCCACTAACTTGTGTCCAGATTACAGTATTTTCAGAATCTGTTGAAGCATTTAGGTTATAACAGTTGTTGCAAACAGCTTCGTTATCTCCTGCATCTGGAGTTGGCATCATACAACAACTTGGGTCATCTATTGGTAGAACAGTAACAGTGATTGTTGTATCGTAAGTACAACCAAAGTTATCTGTTGCGTAAAAAGTATATGGAACTTCGGCATCATCTAATAATGGAGCTGCAGACCCAATTGAGCCTTGAGGATCTGTCATATTATTACCATCCCAGTATGCATCCGGAGAATCGTTTCCTAAAACATAAGAGTTTTCGTAACCCCAGACACCTTGTGGTGATATTGAAGGGCTAAAGTTAAGGTCAGCAGTCCAAATGTATCCGTCATCTACCCCCCAGTTGTCGTAAAACCTTATGCACCATTCACCATTTACAGGACATCCAATTAAATCATTAAATGTTCCTAAGGGTAAGTAAGTCCCGGCAGGCACTGAAGAATAACTTGAGCATAAATTTGTTACTGCCTGACTTGCAGACATTGACCAGCAATAATCCCAACCAGTTCCAGGAACACAATTGTCTGCATGATTTGGTTGCCCAAAATATGAATTATTACAGTTATAGTATTCATGAAGCATTGCTTCTTGTCCGTTTGGACATTGAATATACATATAAAAGTCTCCAATATAAGAGTGTTCCATATTAAGGCAAACAGATTCTAAGTCATTACCTGAGGTAATAACTTGGCCTGGTTCATAAGAGTTAATTGTAAAGCAAACTGTTCCTTCGTAATGATCTTCAAAACATACTTCTACAAGTTCTGTATCAATATTAAGAGATTCCCATGGGGTAGTATTAGTATTACCATTAAGGTTTACTGTTTCGCCCGGGCAAACTGGATCCGGCGACAAAGAAGTTCCTGCAAAATTTGGAGGTATTGACACTCTAATTCTAATAACATTTTCACCCATATTCCAACAACCTTCAACATCTTCTGCTCTCATTTTAAGAGTATATCCACCAGGTTCAGTAAAAGTGTAATTAATCGAAGTCATTCCTGCTCCGTTAGTATTAATTAATTGACCTATATCGGTGGAATTAAGTTCCCAATAAAATTCAGTAGTAGCATCTGATTGTGTATAACCTTCTGAGCCATTATTTGCATAGTTTGATATTGCATTAAAAGTAACTTCTGTGCCGGGGCAGATATCTAGAAAACCTTCGACAGGATCAGTAATTGCGGGATTAGTTTGTAATTCAGCTGTAAAGCCTTGACATAATGTTGAACAAGCAATATTGGCTGCAAAACCGGCAGCAACACCACTTGCATTGGTTGACCAAACTATGGTAATACAGTCAACTACTGCTTCAATAGTTTGTCCATTAAGTTCTGTCCCTGTACCAGAAACCAGTAAGTTAGTTAATCCTGCACCGTTGTATATAGAGATTAAATCTCCAGAAGCAAGGTTAAATTGAGTAAATTGAAGACTAATTACAGAGCCGTTGTCGCTGCATACAAGCATCGTAAATTCCTCGTTATTCCCGTAATTGCTACTAGCTCCTCCTGTATCGTATATTGTACCGCTACAAGTATTAATCTGTGTATCACTTATTAAATAAGTTTGTCCGTATGCAGAAAATGAAAAACTTATAAATATGATGAAAGCTGTAAGTATGTAACTAATTGTTCTCATTATTGTCTGCTTTTATAGTTATTATATATTTTAGCGAATTCCTTTGTAGAGTAAAACCCTATTATAGTACCAGAATTTCCAACTTTATAAAACACATGTCTATTGAAATCTTTCTCAATATAAAATTCTGCAACATTTAAATTATTAGGATCTATCTGTTCTACTCTTATGTCAGATGCTTGACCTGTCTCTTTATCTAAATAGTAAAGATATGGAGCATCCTGAACTTTTGGTAGAATTTCTTCTCCTGCAATAAACCATGAATTGTCTAATTGAAAGTTAAGTAAATCAATTGTTTCAGGATTATGCGTTTGCATTCTTATGAGGTCTGTTTCGCTATAAATAGCTTTTAAGCGTTTATCCGGTTCAATCGAAGATTGACTCATTACAATGTTACTCGTAAGGATTATGGATATAAATAGGAACAAAGAAAGGGTTTTCATATTAATTAAATTTATGATTTATTGAATTATTTAATCTATAATATCTTTTATTCATGTTTTGTTATTCTATTTCTCTCTCATTAAATGCAATGGACCTTGTTCATCATACTCAAATCCGTCAATACCAATTGCTTTTATAATATAGTAATAAACACCGGGGCTTGCATCGCTACCACCGGATAGTTTACCATCCCATCCTGCTTCCATATCTTGCCAATTTTCCCAAGTATAAACTTCTCGTCCCCAACGATTTACTATTACACCTTTAAATTCTTTAAGAGTTTTAGCCTTTACTTGGAAATAGTCATTAATTCCGTCTCCGTTAGGAGTAAATATATTAGGGATTT
>JAVERJ010000177.1:0-4542 GCA_034007185.1 Candidatus Carbonibacillus sp.
CAAAGATTGCCGAACAATCGGGCGTTGAAACGATCTATGAAGCGCATAAAGCAGCATTGGCCCAGCATATTTTAAACGATGTTCGTCCCAATGATCTTGTGATTACATTGGGTGCTGGAGATATACGCAAACTGGCTTTTGAACTACGTGAGGCGCTGATACAACAAATGGAATCCCCAACAACCCATCGTTCAGATGATGCCGCCATGTAGGCGGCTTTTTTGGTTATTGTTTTTTTACCGCTTGATGTTGCTGGGGGTTGGCAATAACAAAAAGTACGATCATGAGCATAAAAAGAAAAGTAGCACTTTCATACATCCTTGCATACCCAAGCCATGCAGCCATCCAGCCAAGGGTAATGGCACCGCCACCAATACCGAGATCAAAGGCTGAGAAAAACATGGCATTGGCAGCGCCGCGTTTATCGCGGGGAGCGCGATCGTTTGCCCAGGCTTGCATGGACGGTTGAATGCTGCCAAAAGCTAAGCCATAAAACGAAGCAGCCAGAGCAACGGCCCAAGTCGTGTGGGCATGCGCTAAAAGATAGAGACCGATAATGCCGGAGATCGCCCCTGGTAGAAGGACCCAACGGAGACCTTTGGTGTCATAGATTTTCCCTGCCCAAGGGCGGCTGATAAAGACAAAGAGGGCGTTAAAGATGAAGAATACACCGATGTTTGCTATCCCGACGCTTTTTCCATAAGGTGTCAAAAAGGCGATGATGCTCCCATAACTGAGTGAAAGGAGCATCACAAGAAGCGATGGGAAGGCAGCTTTCTTTTCAAACATCTCTGCAAGTGATAACGCCTCTTTGAATTTTTTCTTAACGGTGGGGACATGCGGACTTGAGGTCAAGGATAAGGGGATGATCATCAACAGACTGACGATTGTCATGAGCGCAGCTGTATTGAAAAGAAGCGTTGTTCCCCAGTAATCGTAAAGGCGTAGACCGATGTACGGACCGATGGCCATCGACAACGTTGTAGATAATCCGAAAATGCCGAGTCCTTCGCCACGGCGGGCGGCTGGGACGATGTCTGCCGCGATCGTTCCAAAAGCAGTTGTAGAGATGCCGAACCCTACGCCATGTAAAGCACGGACCACAAAAAGTGAGGGTAGATGCCGAGCCCAAGGGTAAACGATGATGGCCACCAAGTTTAGGAAAAGTCCTATAATAAGCAACCGTTTTTTCCCGAAGATGTCTAAGATGCCGCCTGTCAAGGGGCGGATGAGCAGAGCAAATAACGTGAGCATACTGACAACAAGTCCGATATCTGTCTCTTTTGCACCAAGATCTTGAGCGTAAATGGGGATGGTAGAAAGTAAAAGTTGAAAACCAAGAAAATGAAAGAAATTGGCAATCGTTATGACAATAAACGCTTTTGACCATAACGGATCGTGTAGCGTGCGCGCATCTTGGTCTGTAGATATCTGTTCTGGTGAAGGCATGCTGCCACTCCTTAAACATTGGTTGACTGGCCGTCCGGAGTGCGTTTTAAAAAGATCGGATGTTGAAGCAGTTTTCCAGAGACGATAGGTAACGATTCAAGCAATACATCAATGGGGATCAAATCATCATATGTTGGTGATAGATATTCAGAAGTCAGACCGAGTAAAAAGGTTGCTACCCCACCGGCCACTTCAGGTGCTGCACCGCGTGTCAGAAGTGCGCCACTTAACCCAGCAAGCATATCGCCTGTTCCGGCTGTCGTCAGGGCCCGTGTGCCGGTGATGTTATATCGAAAACGGTCGCCTTTTTTAGGCACAATGAGATCATACGGACCTTTTCTTAAAATTGTACATTGGAGCATATGGGCGATGGATTGGATGCTTTTGCTTTCTGTGAGGAGATCGTTAAACAGTATTTTTTCAACGTTTTGACGCATTTGCCGGTTCTCAAGTTCTGTGTGGTTAGAATCATCCAAGGTATGATGCATCGCCATGTGCCCTCCGAGGAGTTTTTCGAAGAGCATTCTCATTTCACCTCGATGAGGGGTGAGCAGACACTGCTGACTTTTAAGTTCTGTCGGTGGAAAAGTCGGTAAGGCGTAGAGGGCATCAGCATCGATGACAAGGGGCCCGTTCCATTGACGAAGCAGCGTATGTACAAACGTCATGGTCTCTTCGGCACGTCCGAGTCCCGGACCGAGCACAATGGCATCGACTTGGTCGAGATGTGGTTCGATCGACTCGAATGCTCGTAATGTAAAATGATCATCTGCAATCAGCACAGGTATCATGCTTGGAGAAAAAGGCACCGGCGTCTTAGACGACGTAGCCACGATCACGCGGTCAACGAAAGGCAAGGCAGCACGAGCGGATAAAAGCGGTGCACCTGGGTAACGACTGCTACCACCGATGATCAAAAGATTGCCGTGATCCCCTTTTTTCATTCCGCGTTTTTTAAGAAGTTTTCGTGCTTCAAACGGACCGATCAGATGATACAGTTCGGGAGGATAGCCAATAGGTAAAATCTCACGCGGGAAATCATATTCTTTTTTATCCCATTCAAAAGTATACGTATGATGGGCCATCACGTGCCGTTTGCCCGGATACCCGCTTGGAACATCGATGCTAACGAGGATTGATCGACCGCGAAAGGCATTGATGCGTTCGATCAGTGTTGCATAGGGCTCGCGAATGTCGCCTTTTTTCCCAGCTCCTAATAGTGCATCGACAATGAGATCGTAAGGGGCGAGATCGAGTTTTTGCATGGTTTCCTGATCGTCAAGGATAAAGAGGCGGATGAAAGGCGATGCTGCGATGAGATTAAAATTTTTTCGCGCAGCATCGGTCCGGATCCGTTCCGGTCGACCGAAGGCAAAAACTGTTACATTGTGGAAGCTGCTAAGATGTCTTGCTGCAACAAATCCGTCTCCACCATTATTGCCGGTACCGCATATAACGGCAATGTTAAGTCGTCGGCGATTTCCTTTTTCATCGTATCCATAACGTTGATGGATAGCGCGTGCCACGGCGCTACCGGCGTTTTCCATCAGGATATCAAGATCCATACCCAGCCAGGCGGCATTTTCATCCCAAGCATAGATATCTTCTAAGCTCAGTTTCATGTGGGCTCCCCCATTTGTTTCAGTGCTGCATCCAAAAGACCATAAGCATTGAGCGTCAGGTCAAGCGTCAGCATATGGAAAAAAAGGGTATCATCGAGCGTCGTTGTCGATGATATGTGCTTCAAGATATCTTTCAAATATGTGCCTTGGATGCGTTCTTTTAAAAGCGTAGCCAATTGTTTAATATGTTCATCCGTTAAAGATAAGGGATAGTCCGTCGCTGCATGACTCAGAAAGGGTGACACATAATCTTGTAATGTTTTTTCATATAGGTCCAAGCCTTGCGCCGCACTTTGCAGTGCTTCGTCTACGTGTTCTGTAGCGCCGAAATGCCCAAATAGCAAACGCTTGGGGTTAAGCAAGCGAATCCGTCTCCAACTTTCACGCATGGCTGGACCATCAAATTGATTGGGCGATGTGGAGGGGAGAACGAAAGGCCAATCGAAGAGGCTTGTGAGGGGATGCGGATGAACGCCATCTGGATCATGTTTTTCCGTATGATGTACGAACGATGCCTCGAGTACGCCTTGATATAAGATACCGACCGTATCACCAGTAAACACATCGGCGGTTTGGGGATGGAAGATGGCGAGATGATGTCGAGCATGACCAGGGGTATCCAAGAACTTGAATGCGTTATGGTTGGCGAACGTGATGATTTCACCATCCGCGGGCGTGATGATGCGCTCTTCTGGGACAGGAAGGATAGGGTGAAAAAAGGTTTCAAATGCTTCTTTATAAACGGCCTTTGCACCAGCAATAAGTTTTTCTGGATGGGCAAGATGCCATGCACCACGTGGATGGACGATGACTTTCGCATGAGGAATGTCTTTTAGTAGAAGACCGACACCTCCAGCATGGTCAAGGTGGATATGCGTCAGCACAATGGCTGAAATGGCATCTGGTGCAATATGGAGCTGTTTTAACCCTTCCAAAAGAAAGGGAATGCCACTGGATGGACCCGTATCGATGAGCACGCCGGCCTCGGGTAAGACATAGACGCCTGTTCGATAGGGCATCTGTAGATCGTGCACATCGATCATGTATACACCTTTTCCGAGATTATAGGTTCTTGGTGGTGCGAGTGCGCTCATGTGCACAACTCCTTTGTGTTTTAAATCTTTTAAAATCAGTTTAATATGGTTCATCCATACGGTCAATGTATATGTGCGGTTGGTCGCACATGTGGCATTTAACATTTAAATAAATGAAAACAACCACTTCGGTCTGTGACTCAAGTGGTTGTTTTCATGTTCAGGATGAAAGATGGGAATTAAGGACGGACAAACACCAATGCCTCTAGTTCATTGGGTGCATCAGAAACACCAGTGCTCTGTATCACCTCTATAATAACCTTTGTAGCCTTATTTTTAATCAGATCGTCCGGATTAACACTGATTTGCACAAAATCATTCGATACTAAAGACTGAACGTTTTTATAACCTTGTTCCCGTAGCGTTTTGGCAATGGC
>JAVERJ010000178.1:0-4531 GCA_034007185.1 Candidatus Carbonibacillus sp.
TCCTAAGGGCGATCCTTATATTGCGCTGATGCAGTCGTTTACGACATTTGCCCTTGGCTTTGTTGCCCGACCGGTAGGAGCAGCGATCTTTGGTCATTACGGTGACCGCATCGGGCGTAAAACGACACTTGTTATTACTTTGCTTCTGATGGGTTTTGCTACAGCATTCATTGGCCTGATGCCGTCTTATGATCAAATTGGTTTATGGGCTGCTCTCATTGTCACATTGTTACGTTTAATTCAAGGCATAGGCATCGGCGGCGAATGGGGCGGAGCGATATTAATTTCTATGGAGTGGGGCGATAAAAATCGTCGTGGGTTCATGGCTTCATTGCCACAAATGGGGGTGCCGTTTGGACTTTTGCTTTCTTCCTTGGTGACGACCCTCATGATTAGTCTTAGCGGCGATGGCTTTTACACATGGGGCTGGCGTATTCCTTTTTTACTAAGCTTAATTCTTGTATTCATTGGCCTTTATGTACGGTTAAAAGTGCTTGAATCACCACTTTTTCAAGAAGCGTTGGCGAAAGAAGAAGTGAGCAAGGTACCGGTGGGCGAAGTTTTGATAAAACATCCCGGAGAAATATTTTGGTCGATGCTTTCTCGAGTTGTAGAAAATGGATCGTTTTATATTTTTGTAACATTTATCGTGAGTTATGGGACGACATTTTTAGGTATGGATAAAAGCATTTTTGTAAACGCAACCATTGTTGCTGCATTTGCTAATATGTTTGCTATTGCTTACTTTGGTCATTTGTCCGATCGGTTGAGTCGTAAACGTGTTTATACAATGGGTGTTATACTCATGATGTTATGGGCCTTCCCGTATTATTGGTTGGTCAATACAAAAAGTGTGGCACTCATCTTTTTGGCGACGATCATAGCTATGTTCTTGCATGGTCTGCTTTATGGTCCACAAGCCGCGATGATCGCTGAAAATTTTCCAACACGTTTACGTTATAGTGGCGCTTCTTTAGGTTATCAATTGACAGCTATTATCGCTGGTGGTCCAGCACCACTGATCAGTACCTGGCTGTTGCATACATTTAATTCTGCTGTAGCGATATCCTTTTATGTTGTGGTCATGGGGATTATTTCATTGGCAGGGGTTATGATGTTAAAAGATCGTACACATCAATCATTGAGTTAATGGATAGAATAAAACATGCATAAAGTTTAGAAAGAAATACAAAATCGACTGATCAATGATATAAAGACGGTTTAAGTCAGGATATAAAAAGTATGATCGATTTAAACCAAGGACGGTTGCTTTTAAAATAAGAACCGTCTTTTTTGTGGACTGACTTCAGCATATTTACATATGTGTCACTCTGTTCTAAAATAGTGGTACATTTTAAGTAAACGGGTCATCAAATAATAAGGGATGATAAAGAAAGGGGAACATGGCGGTGGGCGATCAGAAACTATCTTATATCAACGTGACACAAAAAGGACTTGTTACAGGATTAAGAACAATGTTTCAGCTCACTAAAATTATATTCCCCATTACAGTGTTTTTAACAATTTTGCAGCATACGCCACTTTTAAACATCCTAGCCTCCTATCTTGCGCCACTTATGCATGGGATCGGTCTTTCTGGTGAAGCTGCATTGGTTTTGGTTCTAGGCAATATGTTAAATCTCTATGCGGCAATCGGTGCAATGCTGACGATGTCATTTACCGTGAAAGAAGTCTTTATCTTAGCGATCATGCTTGGTTTCTCGCATAATCTATTTGTAGAAACGACGGTAGCTCGATATTTAGGGATGGCCCCTTGGATGTCGGCGCTTTTAAGATTGTCTTTGGCTATCAGTGCAGCATTTTTGATTCATCATGTCTGGGTAGGTCCATCGCCTTTGGCATCGTATGTTTTACAAGATGAATCAATCAATGCTGCTGTGACGGCTGGAATGGATGAAAATCTTTCGAGTACAAGAATCGTGGATGTCCACACCTTTTTGGTTGCCTTAATCGATGGTGCTACGGTTGGTCTGGTGGGGTTGTGGAAGATCGCCATCATTGTCATGCCACTGATGTTGGGCATTGAATGGGCCAAGGCTTTAGGTGTTGTTACGTATTTATCGAGGGGGCTGGCTCCGATTTTACGTTTTTTAGGTGTTCGG
The DNA here is from genome assembly GCA_034007185.1 of Candidatus Carbonibacillus sp. GTDB lineage: Bacteria > Bacillota > Bacilli > Thermicanales > DSM-22653 > Carbonibacillus. Next base: position 2,124 of record JAVERJ010000178.1, read on the forward strand.
GAAGAATTGTCGATCATTTTTTTAGCTGGTCTTTTCTTTGGTTTGGCCTTTGGTGCAGGTATGATTATGGAAAGTGCACGAGAACGTACTTATCCGAGACGTGACCTTGTTTTACTTGGCGTTTTTTTATCGGCTTCTCATGCAGTTGTTGAAGATACATTAATTTTTGTGCCTCTCGGCATACCGGTTCTTTGGCTTTTTATGTTGCGAACACTGACTGCTATTCTATTAACGGTCATTTTAGCTCGTCTGTGGCGTACACCTGCACTACATCACGCTTCACAGATGGCGATGGATCGAAGTTCGTAAGCGATTGCTTCCAATCTCATCGGGTTTTTATTCGAGCGGATGGCAGGTCTTTAAAATTCGTGATAAGATATGGATAGATCGATCGACGTACCGCCAACAGAGAATCATGGATCAACCATCGCACATCGCAAAAATAAAAGAAATGGCTCTGGACGAAGGAGGTTTTTGTTTATGTCTGTAAACATTGGGGAGATGGCGCCAGATTTTACGTTGCCAGCTTCTAACGGTCAAGACGTACGTTTAAGTGATTTTCGAGGGCAGCCCGTTGTTTTGTATTTTTACCCTAAAGATGATACACCGGGTTGTACGACGGAGGCGAAAGATTTTCGTGACCTTCATCCTGATTTGACTGCCCTCGGTGCCGTTGTCTTAGGGGTCAGTCCCGATCCAATCAGCAGTCATGAAAAATTTATTACCAAACATGATCTCCCCTTTATGCTTTTATCGGATACAGAACACGCGGTCGCAGAACAGTATGGCGTCTGGCAGCTTAAAAAAAATTATGGTCGAGAATATATGGGGATCGTTCGCTCAACTTTTTTAATTGATGCAGAAGGACGCATTGCTCAGGTGTGGCGTAATGTAAAAGTAAAAGGTCATGTTGAAGAAGTTAAGCTTGCGTTAGAGCAATTATTAGGTCATCGATGAACCTTTCAAAACCTATCCACGGACGATGGAAAGGAGAAGGGCATGCACGTTGTTTCTACTGCAAAGATCTCAGAGAAGCACCAGCAGGCATTAAGGACGAAGTTTCCAGATTTTCATTTTTATTTTTTTGATTCGTTGCAAAATCTAAGTCAAGAACCCGATATCATAGTGCGGGCTGAGGTTTTACTGACTTATGGAACGGATTTGGATGAAGATGTCTTAAAGTCGTTTGTCAATCTGCGTTGGATTCAAGTCTTAAGTGCTGGTATTGATCAGATGCCGCATGCTGCTTTGCTTGAACGGGGCATCGTGGTGACGAATGCGCGGGGCATCCATGCCATTCCTATGGCAGAATATACTGTGGGGGTTATCCTTTCTCATGTTCGTCGTCTTCCTCACATGTATCAAAACCAACGAGAGAAACGGTGGGATCAAAGCATTCGAGTAGAGGAACTTTACGGCAAGACGATTGTGATTGTAGGTACAGGGGCGATTGGACAAGCCATTGCTGCACGCCTTTCAGTATTTGGCGTCGAGGTGCATGGGGTGAACCGACACGGAAAAGATGCACCGGGATTTCAAAAAATTACTCCGATCGAGTTCATAGATCAAGCCTTAGCGCAAGCTGATGGTGTTGTGGTCACCGTGCCGTTAACGCCTGAGAGCCGTCATTTATTTCATCATGATCGTTTTTATGCTATGAAGCGTGGTGCTTTTTTTGTGAATATCGGTCGGGGTGGTGTGGTTGAGGAATCACATCTCATCGAAGCGTTGGATCGTGACATCATATCTTACGCTTACTTAGATGTGTTTGAAACGGAACCGCTTCCGGATACGCATCCTTTTTGGAACCATCCACGCATTTTTTTGACGCCTCATGTTTCCGGGAAATCGCCGCATTATATGGCACGTGCTTTGGAAATTTTTGAAGAAAATGTTCCACATTTTTTGGCGGGGAATATCACTGGGCTTAAAAATCGTGTAGACCTAACGAAAGGCTACTAACCAAGTTTGCAATACACGATGTATGAATCAATCGATATGGATTTAGACATCGATATCAAAAGAATGTTTTAAAGGAGTATCTTTTAAAATTGAAAGAATCAACGTCTCAACCGTCACAGAGGTTAAAAAAGAAGGCGCAATTTGTATATGAACGTCTAGAAGCATTATACCCAGATGCACATTGTGAATTAATACATGATAATCCGTTTCAATTGCTTATTGCAACGATATTATCGGCACAGACCACGGATGCCAAAGTCAACGAAGTAACGCCGGCTTTGTTCGCACGTTTTCCGGATGCTTTTGCCTTGGCGCAATGCCATCCTGAGGATCTATACCCTTATATTCAATCGATTGGATTATACAAAAATAAAAGTAAACATATTGTAGCCGCTGCACGCCACTTGGTTGAAAAACATGGTGGGGTCGTTCCGCGTGAGCGAGAA
>JAVERJ010000179.1:0-4516 GCA_034007185.1 Candidatus Carbonibacillus sp.
TGCGCGAGAGTTCACGCTGCCAAAAGAAACGTTTTTAGAAGCCGTGGGTCGTGTGCGCCGTCACCTTATGCGTCAACAAAAAAAAGTACGTGTGGACACGGTGGACAGTACTACAGGTTCACAAAGAAGCATACATTCGAGTGAACGCGGGCCACGCAAAGCGCACGTACAGGCAGAAGAGCGTTTAATCGCGGCCATGTTGGATGATCCTTCTTGGGTACCGCGCATTATGAATACCGTCGGCGATGCCTTTATGACGGAAGTTCATACGGTGATTGTGGCGCATTTGTACGCGCTGTATGAGGATGGGATAAGCGCAGATCGGTTACGATCGATGCTTATGACAGCACTCGAGGAGCCGCAGCATAAAGATCAGCTCACGCATATATTGCTTAAAATGGATCAGGTTCCGCCGCTTACGGAAGAGGCTTTCAACGATCTGGTTGCAGCTATTTTATCGCCACCCCTTCAAGCGACTTTAAAAGAAAAGACCCAGTCGCTTGCCCGGGCGCTGGAACAAGGTCGCTTTGAAGAGGCGTATAAGCTCAAAACAGATGTGGAACGCCTTAAGCATCAACTCCGTATGTTGAAGCAGTCCCTGTCATCATCATAGACAAGACGTAAAGTCATGAAGGCCTGCTCGCCTGATGGGTAGTAAACACATGGAAGAAAGGTATAGGGGCGTCTCACCGTATGGTGGACAGAAAGAAGTGTGCACATAGGTATGGTTGCGAGGTAGGAAGGAGTGTAGATCATGCAGACGATCGATCCTGAAGAAAAGACGTTGGAGCAGGCCAAACAAGAAATACTGGAACTTGGTAAAAAACGCGGTTATCTCACCTATCAGATGATCGCTGAAAAACTGAGTATGTATGAACTCGATGCTGAACAGATCGAGGACTTTTATGAACAGTTAAGCGAAGCTGGCATTGAGCTTTTAGGCGATGAAAATGAGCGGGCCCGGGAAACGCTCGCGGATGATGATATTGAACCGGAGGAACTGGTCGAAGAAGATCTCGATCTCAATGATCTTTCGGTCCCCCCAGGTGTAAAAATTAACGATCCGGTTCGCATGTATTTAAAAGAAATCGGTCGTGTGCCCCTCTTGACCGCCGATGAAGAAATTGAATTGGCCAAACGTATTGAACAAGGCGATGAAGACGCGAAGCGGCGCTTAACAGAGGCGAATCTACGGCTCGTCGTCTCGATCGCCAAGCGCTATGTCGGGCGGGGCATGCTTTTTCTCGATCTGATTCAGGAAGGGAACCTCGGTCTGCTCAAGGCTGTTGAGAAGTTTGATTACCGAAAGGGTTATAAGTTCAGCACGTATGCGACGTGGTGGATCCGGCAAGCGATTACGAGGGCGATTGCCGATCAGGCACGCACCATTCGTATTCCGGTGCATATGGTGGAGACGATCAATAAGCTGGTGCGAGTTTCGCGACAACTTTTGCAAGCATATGGTCGTGAACCGACGGCAGAAGAAATAGCTAAAGAGATGGATATGCCAGTGGATAAAGTGCGCGAGATACAAAAAATTGCTCAAGAACCTGTGTCCTTAGAGACGCCGATCGGTGAGGAAGACGACTCCCATCTCGGTGATTTTATTGAAGATCATGATGTCACAGCGCCACAAGATGCTGCTGCTTATGAGATGCTTAAAGAACAATTGGAAGGCGTTCTTGACACGCTCACCGATCGCGAGGAAAACGTCTTGCGCCTGCGCTTCGGTCTTGATGATGGTCGTACACGTACACTTGAAGAAGTCGGCCGTGTTTTCGGTGTGACGCGTGAACGTATCCGCCAAATTGAAGCCAAGGCTTTGCGCAAGCTTCGGCACCCTAGCCGCAGTAAACGTTTGCGAGACTTTTTAGACTGAAATGCTCTTTAGGGAGAGACAAAGCGTGCATCGTGACGAAGAGAAAAGAAAAGCGATCATCGTGGCGGAGATTCAAAAATGGCGTTCCAGTAAACTGTTGCCCGAACCGTATCTTCTGTTTTTGTTAAAACTCTACGGGGTATTTGAACAAGAGGCGTTACCACCCAGACCGCGGGAAAAATGGTTTAATTTTTTCCGGCGGTTTTTGCCTTATATCGCTGTGGCTATTGGTTCAAGCGTGGTTACTTGGTTGGTGTTTAACGGCACATCTTTTAACAGTCGGGAACACGTTGTCACTTTGCTCACGGCAGGATGGGTATACGGGGGCTTTCTTTTACCCTTTTTGACCATTTTATCGGCCATTCAGACCACTCGTTTTCAGCCCAATGGTCTCGAACGCAATGTCGGTGGACTTATTTTTGTCATGATGTTAATGTTGACCGTCCTTTGGATCAACATGTGGTTGCCCAGTGTTGCACCGTGGATGGTTGTTCTGGCTTTGCTCATTTGGCTCATCGCCGCAAGCTGGTGGCGCCTTTTGTACCACTGGGCGTTGGGCCTTTTGGCATTGCTTCTTTTTTTTATTTGGCGCTTGTGGAAGGGATAATCTTTCGGTACAATGAACATAGACCTTTTTGATAACGCTTTCACTTTGTGTTACATGACTGTTCAGAAAGGAGAGAGGAGACTGTGGATTTTGCCTTATCGAAAGAACATGAACTTTTTAAAGAAATGCTGGATGCATTTGTTGAAGAAAAGATCATACCCGGGGCGCGGGAAAGAGACCAACATGGAGAACTTCCCCTCGATCTTTTTCAATCGTTGGCGAAGCTCGGTGTGATGGGTGTGAATATCCCAGAGGCATATGGTGGTGCAGGGGGAACGACGCTCGATTTTGTCATTGCGACAGAAGCGATCAGTCGCGGTGACGGTTCTATGGGCTTGACGTATTCGGCGCATCTTTCTCTAGGTGCAGCGCCGCTCATCTTGTTTGGGACGGAGGAACAAAAAAGAAAGTATTTACCGCCCCTTGCGCGGGCAGATGTTTTAGGGGCTTTTGGTTTAACCGAACCGGAGGCTGGATCCGATGCCGCTGGAACGAAGACGCGCGCGATCAAAGAAGGTGATACATGGGTCGTGCGGGGCAGCAAAGTGTTCATCACCAATGCCCGTTATGCGGAGATCGTTCCGGTGACGGCTGTCACGTCACACACCGCGGATGGACGTCCAGCCATATCAGCCATCATCGTGCCGACGTCTGCACCCGGTGTAACCATCCGCGAACCGTATGAAAAAATGGGTCTACGCAGTTCCAATACCAATGAAATCATACTTGATGATGTCCGTTTACCGACTGAGTGCTTGCTCGGAAAAGAAGGGGAAGGCTATAAACAATTTTTAATCACCTTAGATGGCGGACGCATTGGTATTGCAGCTATGGCTGTTGGATTGGCTCAAGCTGCCTATGAACGAGCCTTGCGGTATGCTAAGGAGCGCAAACAGTTTGGAAAACGTCTCAGCCAGATGCAAGCGATTCAATTCAAATTGGCCGATATGGCGATGGAAATTGAGCTGGCGCGGACCTTTGCCTATCGTGCAGCTTGGCTTAAAGATACAGGGCGTCCGTATAAAAAAGAAGCAGCCATGGCCAAGCTTTATGCTTCGGAGATGGCGCTTCGGGTCGCTTATGAGGCGATTCAAATTCACGGCGGTTATGGTTATATGCATGATTATGAAGTGGAACGCATCTATCGAGATGCGCGTCTTTTGACCATCGGAGAAGGGACGAGCGAGATTCAGCGCTTGGTGATTGCGCGAGAAATCGGGGCGCACTGAGGCGTCAAGGTGTTTCGATTTCTTTTTCTTTACGCGCCTTATGACGTTCATGACGAGCCAAGTATTTTTTACGGATGCGAAAACTTTTTGGGGTCACTTCCAAAAGTTCATCATCGGACAAATACTCCAGCGCTTCATCCAGACTCAGAGAACGCGGCACATCGAGTCGAAGCGCTTCATCGGAGCCAGCAGCTCGAAAATTGGTCAGTTGTTTTTTCTTACAGACATTAATATCAAGATCGTTTTCGCGGGCGTGGGCACCGATAACCATGCCTTCATAGACGGGGGTTCCTGGTTCGATGAACAAGGTCCCCCTTTCTTGTGCGCTATGCAGTCCGTAAGTGGTCGCTTCCCCACTTTCCCAGGCGACGAGCGAACCGTGATCGCGCGTTTTGATGGCGCCGCTAAAAGGCATCCATCCGCCAAAGAAGCTATGCATGGTCGCCTCTCCCCGGGTGGCTGTTAAAAGTTCATGGTGCATGCCGATCAGACCACGGGTTGGAATGCGGTATGTCAGCCTTACATACCCATTGCCGCTGGGGCGGATATCGACCAGCTCGCCTTTTCTTTTACCAAAAAGCTGGGCAACAGGGCCTTGAAACGATTCGTTCACTTCAATATCCACCATTTCATAAGGCTCTTTGAGAACTCCTTCTTCTCGACGCATGATCACTTCAGGCTTACTTACTTCAAATTCATATCCTTCTCGACGCATCGTTTCGATGAGAATGCCTAGGTGGAGTTCACCCCGTCCAGAGACTTTAAAAACATCGGGCGCTTCTGTTTCTTCCACGCGGAGCG
>JAVERJ010000180.1:0-4477 GCA_034007185.1 Candidatus Carbonibacillus sp.
AGCGCGCGGATTGATGTAAGGTAGAGGAGGGATCAAACATGGATGAAACGACTAAGACACTCGTTGAAGCGTATGAACCGTTTTTAACATCGCTTGTGCCCCATCTACCAGCGCTCAGCAAGGTCTTAATCCATCTTGCGGAGTTAGAAAAACGCGGTTCGCTCGAGACGCTCTTGGAGTTAGCAGAATTTGTGGCCATCGCCAAAAAGTCAATGACGCAGCCGATGTTGACAGATATGACACGGCTTGTCGTGCAAGGCATAGAGACGGCTGATGACTTGGTACGCGTCGGAATGATCGATGATCTTCAAGCGCTCATCCGTGCGTATGCAGAAGTGAAAAGCAATCCACAAGATCATGCTGTGCCGGAGACGACTTGGGGGCTTGCCCGTACATTGCGAGACCCGGACGTGCGTCATGCGGGTGGGCTTCTTTTCACGCTTTTAAAAGCCTGGGGTGAACAAATGAACAGTAAAACATTGGAACGTGTTAAACGGTAAATAGAAAACTTCATAAACCTTCATTTTTGGAGCGGATCATTCGTCGCTCCTTTTTTTTATTTTTGACTTGTGTTACAATGCGCTTATCGATAGGAATATTTACGACTTGAAAGGAGCGTGCAGATGACAGCGATATCAACTTCGTTTGAAAGCAAAGTGCATGCCCTCATTGAAACCATTGAATCTGTTATTATCGGAAAACGGACGGTCATTGAACGCGTACTAACGGCTCTTTTGGCGGGAGGTCATGTCCTTTTAGAAGATGTGCCGGGGACAGGTAAGACGATGCTTTCTCGTACCTTGGCGACGGCGATAGGGGGCGAATTTCGACGTATTCAGATGACTCCAGATCTCCTGCCGCAAGATATTACTGGAATGTATGTATATAATCCAGAACGGCGTACATTTGAACTGCGTCAAGGTCCACTTGTCGCCAACATTGTTTTGGCCGACGAATTAAATCGAGCCACGCCACGAACGCAGTCAGCACTTTTAGAGGCCATGGCCGAAGGTCAGGTCACCATCGAAGGGGTTCGACATGTATTACCTCAACCTTTTTTTGTCTTGGCTACGCAAAACCCGATCGAATCGGAAGGGACATTTCCACTTCCAGAGGCCGAGCGCGACCGTTTTATGATGCGGCTTCGGATTGGGTATCCGGAGCGTGAGCAAGAAATTGACATGTTACGGCGCTTTCGTATGTCAGATCCCATCCATGCTTTATCGCCTGTTCTCTCCCTAGACGATCTTGTTGCCATGCAGGAGCAAGTGCGTCAAGTCATCATTCAACCCGAGGTTGAAGCGTATATTGTCGATCTATCGCGTCGTACACGGGAAGACGATCGTATTGCTATTGGCGTTTCGCCACGCGGCACATTGGCCTTGGCGAAAGCGGCACAAGCTTATGCTTGGCTGATGGGACGGACGTATGTCATTCCGGATGATGTAAAAACACTTTTTATGGATGTGATGGAGCATCGTGTCGTTCTGACGACCGAAGCGCTTTTACGCGATGATCCACAGATGGTGCTCAAAGAGATTTTAGAGCGTTGTCCAGTACCGGTGGAGGACGTGCAATGAACCAAGTCTTAAGCCATATCCGGCAAGAGGTCTTCACGCTAGTCGGCACGCTTTTCTTGGTCTTATCTTTAGGATACCGAAATATTGTTATGTTTTGGATCGCCATATTATTTTATATCTGGATGCCGTTATCCCGTCATATGACAGAGAAAGTATTGCAAAAGCTAACCGTTGAGACGTTTTTTAATCGCATTGGGATATTTCCTGAAGAAGAAGCTGAGCTTGTGGTTGATATAAAAAATGGTGCACGTTTTTCGCCTGTGCGTGCGACGATTGAGTTTGACCTTGATGAAGGTATGTTGCTTCAGGTTTCTGATCTGTTTCAGGTTCGTACGACGAAGCTTCTGGGTGTAAGGCGTTATGCCTTTGATGTGTACCTTGCAAGTGGGGAGCACGTTCGTATACATCTTCCAGCGCTGGCTCAAAAACGTGGGGTTTATCGTCTGTTTCAAGCGCATATAAAAATAAACGATCGATTCGGCATGTTGACCCTAGGCCGTGCACTCGATGTAAAAGGCATGATACTCGTCTATCCGGCGCTAAAACTTATTGCAGGCCATCGGTCGTTTGTTTCTGGATTCAGCGGGCGCAAAAAAGCGCCCCGCTTGCTTCTGCCTGATCCATTTTATATCCGGGGCATTCGTCCGTACCAAGCGGGCGATTCATTGCGTGCGCTTGATATGAAACGTTCTGCCCAGATGAACCGTCTGATGACGCGTATGTATGAGTCGACAAGCGATGAACATCTTATGGTGGCTGTCAACATCCAGACGCATCCCAATCCATTTGTTCAAAACGATGCGCTATTTGAAGATGTTTTGCGTTATACTGCGAGTTGGATGCTTGATTCGGAGCGGCTAAAAATCTGGCAAACGATTTTTATGAATGTCCGTCAAGGGAAGAAGGCTTGGACGCGTTTTGACCTCAACCCTGGATCAGGCGGGACGGGTGGGATGCGACGCGTGTTAAGTTTTTTAGCAAGGCTTCAGCATACTCGGCCAACGCGATTTGCGGCAGTCTTAAAGGCCTTGGAAAAAGATATAAAACCGTCTATGCATTTGGTTGTTATCAGTTCATGGCTGGATGAAGAGATGATCAATGTACTTTATGTTTTAAAGCGAAAAGGTGCGATGATCTATACGCTTCAAATAGAGACTGGTATCATCCGCCCGTTGTTTGATGGACAGTTGATGACCCATGCAAAACGCTTCTATCAAGCCACGGCTTCCAGTGAAAGGATGTGATCGGTTGTGTGGCACGTTCGTCGGGTGTGGAGCGACATATACGTTTATCGCACTGTATATGCCCTTGCATTCAGTGGCATCATCCTTTTTAATTTATCACTGGCGCAAACGCTTGCTTTCGGGAAAATACTTTTCCCTTTTTATATAAACGTTTTTTACAGTGTGCTTGCGGGGATGTGGACACTTTTTACGCTTTTTCGCAGCACCACGGTCGATCACGTAGGATGGCGTAGGTTTTCAGATGACGTGTTCAGTTCTGGAGCCACCGGATATCGTGTGCAACGTTTGAATTTTTTGATGAAGCGATGGCTTGGCATAGACGGCATCGTTTTTGTGATGTTATTTGTTCTTTCGGCTACATCAGCTCAAAGTCTTTGGTTTGCTTTTTTGTTTTGGGGTGGATGGGTTATCTGGCATGATCTTTTTGGTTTAAAAGGGGATGAGCCTTTGGATTGGCTCAAACTGTCGATTATGGGTGGAGCGGTCAGTGGCGTGCTTCTATTATTTTTTCTCATCCCTCCGCTCAAGATGTCATGGTTGATTGCCTTCGGCGTGTATGCTTTTTGTTTGTTGGCAGTCGTTTTGGCGGGCAGTGCTTTGGTCGACGCATCTTTGGAAGCGGCGCAAAACCATAGCGACCGTACGTTTTGGATGCATCTAGGGATGTTTTTAAAACGCAATGTTTTGTTTATCGGTCCTTGGGTTTTTTTGTCTGGTCTGATGGTGGCTTTTTCGTTTTTTGTCTATTGGATCTTTCTTTACGGTCTATGGCCCCTCGTCTCTCAAGGGATAACGGCTGTGTTGTCATGGGTGATTGGCGAGCATCGCTTTTTTGATTTCGGCTCGCAAGCACCTTCCATCAATGAAAATGAACCCGTGCTTCTGGGCGATGAAGGTAACGATCCTCTTTCCTTACCCAGCCATGAAAGTCTTTGGCTAAAGACGGTTTTAAACATAATGCGTTATGTGCCGGAAGCGCTTCTTGTCTTAGCCGTTTTTGTTTTTATTGCATATGTTATATATAAAAGAAAGGTTCAGGGTACTTCTTTGGTGGAGCAGTCTTTACCTGAGACGCGCGGTCTTTATGTAGATAGACGCCCTGATCCTTTTCTTACCAAAAAGGGAGAAGGATTCAGCGGACGCTTAAAACGCTTCATAAAAGGGCGTGCGAGAACGCCCCTTTATGATCCCTTACGAGAGGAAATGCGTCATATGTTGGATGATTTGCGCCTACTTCAGACCTGGTATCCCAGTTTAACGGTACGTGAATTGGCGCAACGTGGCATCTTGTCAGACGATACAGCAACATTATATGAAGCTGTGCGTTATGGCTATAAGATGCCGGAGTCAGAACGTCTTAAGTTGGCGATTGAAGACATACGACGCGCTCGACAACGACTCAAGGAAAAGGATGAGGCCGGCGAAACGAAAGCGGCAGGATTAAGGCTTTAAACGAGCCGAGCAATATGTTCCTCAGCCGCACCCGGTAAGAAAAAGATCGGTGGTATCTCGATCAGTGTATAGGCACCGGGGCTTAAGCGCATGGCCGCGCGTGCTGCGGATACCATAATTTGTGCAGTGAGTGCCGGGTTATGGATGCGCATCTGAAATTGAAACCATTGATTGTCGGTTTGACCGGATACACCTTTTCGT
>JAVERJ010000181.1:0-4438 GCA_034007185.1 Candidatus Carbonibacillus sp.
TGTGGATGCTGCGTTTTTTGATAAGCATACATATACTCGATCATATCGCCATGAATGGCATAAAAGTTCTCGCCTGCTGTCTCAACGACGTAAGGATAGGAAAAGTATGACTGCCATGCTTTACGTGTGTGCATATCGCCTGAGGCGCGTACGACTTGCATCAACCCGCGGGGTCCGTACCCGGTGTGTAGATCGAGCCAGATGATCGAGCGATAACAGCTAAAAAGTTTTTCGATGATGCGCATCATCCACATCGTCTCTGGTTCATAGGTTGTACCACCGTAGTACGGTCCTTCTGGATCGTTGAACTGTCCTAAGGTGAGGGCCCGTTCAATTTGACGCGGGGCACGTTGCCGCAAGCGGAGCAGTGTTCGCAAAAGTTGACCATAAAAATACGCTTTACTAGGGTGGGCATGGGATGGATGAAGCAAATCTTTAAGCGCATCGTAGTCCGGGTTGTTCAAGGTGTTCCGATCGCGCCAATCGATCACAAAGTTGCGGTTAAGATCGACATTTCGTGCATTGGCTTTACGCATGTTCAGCATACCCCAAGGATTGATGCCGTGGATGAGCGCCAGATCGAAAGGTGGTGGGCTGCCATGATGTTTATGTCGTTGAGTTTCATCGTAATATGAACGGACATAGTGGTCGATGAGGTGTGCACCGACATATCCTTCGACACCATGAAGCCCTGCACTTAAAACAAGAAGGAAAGTGTTATGAGTTTGAGAGCGTTTGGCGTGAGGGCCTTTGAGAGCGTCCGCGGTGGAGGGCGGCGTATGCGGTGCTTGGGTCGTTGATGGATCAGATGTGTGTCTCGCCCAGATCATGTCCGAAGATAGCAAGATAGCGTTATCCTTCTGTTCAGAACTTTCCTCTTCAGGAAACGCATAAGATTTACGTTCCACCACGACATCGGGCCAGAACGTTTTAAGTCGTGCTTTATAAGACAAAAACCTTTTTTGCAAAGCCACATAATTAAGCAAGAGGGGATGGTTGTTTGTTCTACGGTTCATAGGTACCACCTTTGCACTTTTTTATGGCCCATATCCAAACTGAATGGCCAGCAATAAAAAAATCATCGTCAATATAAAAACGACGAGTTGAATGAGGAAAGTCCAACGCAACCAACTTGAAAAACGTACTGAGGCTAAGCTGAGGGCGATCAGAAGCGCTGGGTTGGTCGGGTATAGGAGGTGGCTGAAACCGTCACCAAAGTTAAACGCCAAAACAACATTTTGACGCGTTAGACCGAGTAAATCCCCAATCTGAGAGAGAAGGGGAATCACCAAAAAGGCTTTGGCGGTAGCGGATGGAATAAAAAATTGCAGGATAAAGACGAGAACATACATATACGCACCAGCGAGATAAGCAGAGAGATTTTGTGTATAGCGACTGAGTTCGTATAAAAGCGTATCCATAATTCCCCCAGAGGTGATCACCTGCTTAACGCTCATGGCCAGGACGATGAGAATGACGGAAGGCGCGATGCCTAAGATACCTGATCCGAATAGGCGGACGATACGTTTGGCGGGCATACCGTTTTGTCGAGCGACGATGACCGAGATGAGGACAAAAAAAAGCGCAATCACCGGCATGGTGATATCACCGAGACCCACAAAGGGAAAGAATGACATCGTTATGAGTAGAAGCGCAAATCCGAAGCCCATCGTTTTCATACCGCGTACATGCTGAAGATTCTGAACTGCTTCTTGGAGATCGACGGTATTGACAGCGCTTTTCCCGTTAGGATGTTCGGCATCGAGTTTTCTAGCATAACGTGTGAGGAACCATAGCAATAAAAAATAGATGACCACAAAAATCAATAGGCGGTAAGCGAGGCCTGAAAAAAGCGGAATGCCAGCCAATTGTTGGGCAATGCCGATGGTAAAAGGGTTGAAGATCGCCGCCGAAAATCCAAATCCAGTTGGCAACAGGCTAAGCCCAAGTCCCATCATGGCGTTCCATCCAAGTTTTCGGCTGATCATGACCATAAGCGGAATAAGAGGAATGACCTCTTCAAAAATACCAAAAACAGCTCCCAGAAGCATAAAAAATAGTGTAAACATGGCGATGAGTCTGTATTTACTGTTTAAAAAAGTGCTGCTCAATCGCACAGCAACAGCTTCTAAGCTTCGTGCAGCATCGAGCAAGGCAAAAGACCCACCGACAAGAAGGATAAAAGCGATGATCACAATGGCAATGAGGCCATCAGATGAAGCAAATACTTCAAAGGGGGCGCTTAACCAGCGATAAACGGGATAGTGATGGTCCGGCGTAAAGTGAAACGATCCAGGAATAATCATTTCTCTACCATCTACATTGGTGCGTTCATACGTACCTGCAGGCACCCATTGCGTGAGCAGACCGCCGAGCAAAATCATGGCGATGAGGATCAAGACTGATTGTAAAAATACGGTCTTTCCGATACGAATACCGTATGTCGTCGGTGGTGAGGAATTTTGTGTGTGCATCAGCACAGTCCTTTCTATCGAAGCTAAGATATTTTATTTTTCATAACAGGCCTTACGTTAAAGAGGCCTTACGTTAAAGCCTTACGTTAAGGTCTTACGTTATATGGCCGATGATCCATTCTTTAGATCCATGCTCTATGAAAACAGTTTTTCAGCAAATAGATGAGGTACAGCGAGTGATGCGCGAAGCATCGCGTCATTGACGAAGCGCGTATTGATACCCGGATCGAGGGGGCGGAGCAAATCATAATGTTTGCTGGCCAACGTAAACATCCACCAACCGCTTGGATACGCTGGGACAGTCGTAAAATACGGATAAACGATCGGGAAAAGACTTTTTAACGATTGATACGTTCTTTTACCGACATCGATGTGATGGATGGGCGAATCGCTCTGAGCAGCCATGACACCGTCTTCACGTAAAGCGCGTTCTAACGCCAGATAAAATGGATGTTCAAAGAGGACAGCGGCTGGGCCGATGGGATCGGCCGCATCGACGATGATCACATCGTAGGCGGCTTCTTTTTGGGCAGCGAATGTGGCACCATCTTCGAAGTACAGATGCAATCTGTCATCTTCGGGTGCTGCGACTTCTGGCAAATATCGACGGCTGGCGTAGACAACGCGTTCGTCAATCTCGACCATATCGACGCGCCGAACGAATGGGTACTTGAGCACTTCGCGGGCCACGCCAAGATCTCCCCCACCGATAATGAGGATGTCTTCTGCTTTAGGGTGTAAGGCAAGGGGCATGTGCGAGATCATTTCGTTATAAATGAAACCTTCTTTTTCCGTCGTCTGAACGATGCCGTCTAGGATCAGGGCGCGACCAAAAAGGACGGTGTCTACGATCATGATGTGCTGGTACGGAGATGTCTCATCAAAGAGAATATCTTGAATCTCCAGCGCCGTTCGCAACCCTTTTTCTTGATCGGTGAGATAGAGTTTCCCTTCATGCGTCGTTAGATACGGATGCTTGTTAGCCATTTGTACCTCCTTGTGTAAAGTGTGATCAGTAACCGTTTTCATTGTAACAAATGAAACACATATGAACAATTACAATGATATCTTAGATAGACCAAAGCCGAGGCGCTGTGAGATGGTGTCCCCGGCTTTTTTGACGTGTTCGGAGAGGGACTCAAGACGCGGCTTCATCCGGTGGGTAGGTCCCGAGATCGAGAGCGCAGCGACGACATGTCCGCTGTGGTCAAAGATCGGCGCAGCGACACAGGTGATGTCGGGTTCATTTTCTTCGAGGTCGTAGGCCACGCCACGCGCGCGAACGTCTTTGAGATGTTCTAGGAGTTCGTCTATAGCGGTGATGGTTTGCGGCGTGTGTGCAGGTAGACCATGCTCAGCGAGAATCGTGCGCACCTCATCTTCTGGCAAATGAGCGAGAATCGATTTACCGACGGCGGTGCAATGGACTGGCGCCCGGTGACCGATACGGCTGTGCATGCGGATGGTCTCTTTTCCTTCTACCTTATCGATATAGACCACTTCTCCGTCGTTTAAGACGACGAGGTGAACGACTTCTCCGGACATATCTGCAAGTGTGGTAAGGGTCGTGCGGGCAATATTGCGGAGGTCGATGTGCTCAAGGATTTTAAGTGATATCCCGAGCCATTTGACACTCAAACGATACCGTCCGCTTTCATTGTCTTGCTCGACATAACCGAGTTCGCGATACGCTTGCAGCAGACGGTGGACGGTAGATTTGGGAAGATGAAGCACATCGGAAAGTTCTTTTAAAGTGGCCCCCTCTGCGTAATGGCTTAACACTTCGGCCAATTTTAACGCACGTCCCAATGACTTAACTGCCGGCTCTATCGATTCTGGCGACACTTTTTCTGGCACAGTGTGACCCACCTTTCGATTCAAGAAAGTAACATCCAAACATCACAACATCCAAACATCCAAACATCTAAAAACGTTTAGACATTGCAAGATGTTGATACGTGTCA
>JAVERJ010000182.1:0-4343 GCA_034007185.1 Candidatus Carbonibacillus sp.
ATGATCACCCCGCAGGTGAAAGGAGGTTGATCTTATATTTCGATGCAAAGCCATGATTTACCTGCTAAAGAAGGGGGGATCAAGGGAGATTGTTCACGGAATCAGGGATATAGACTAGCGATAGAAAACGTGTCAAACAACAAAAGACCCGTCCATTCCCCTTTTCTTCGGTGGGAATAGACGGGTCCGTATGCTTATAGCGTAGTCTCAGCGCTTTATCTCAGCTATCCTTAGCGATTCACAGCGATCGAACATTATTTCCCGATCGAACGGTTGTACTGTTGGATTTTCTGGGTGATTTCATTTGCGGCTTGGTCCAAAGCATCCTTGACGGATTTTTGCCCGTTGATCGCTTCTTCCATGGCCCGTTCTGTAATCTGCCGCGCTTCAGGGAAGACGCCCATCACTGCACCCTTGGTCGCATTGTTAAGCGGTGTCGCGTGAAGCTGATCGACCGCGGTACGAAACTGTGGATACTTCGTCATGTTTTCTTTCACGATCGCGACGTCATATGCTTTGGTCGTAATCGGAAAATACCCTGTGCTCACGTGCCATTGTGCTTGAATTTCAGGGGAGGTCAGAAATTTGATAAACTGCCAAGCTGCAGATTTTTCTTCTTCAGATTTTTCCTTTAGCATCCAGAGACTGGCGCCTCCGACGATGACACCGCCATCGGTGACCGCCTGCGGATGCGGCAGAAAACCGGTTCCTACTTCAAATTTGTCGCCGACGCCACTCACAATTCCGCGAAGGGAAGCGGTCGAATCGAGAATCATGGCGACTTTCCCAGCGCCAAATGCTTGCCGTGTATCGTCTGTTTTACGACCGAGATTGAGCATCGACTTATTGTCAACCATTTGTTTCCACCATGTCAGCGTATTGACTCCAGCTTCACTGTTTAAAAGCGATTCCGTCGCCAAGCCGTCGCGTCCGTTGCCGTTATTGACAAGCTCCGCGCCTGATTCAGCAAAAAATTGTTCCATAAACCAACCGTAGATGGCAAACGATGCACCGCTTACCCCATTTTTTGTCAACTGCTGCGCCACAGTCGTGAATTCTTCGTACGTTCTGGGGGGCTTTTCCGGATCGAGACCAGCGGCGCGGAACATATCTTTGTTATAGTAAAGAATCGGGTTCGAGGTGTTAAAGGGCATAGAGTAGAGCTTGCCATCAAAGGTGTAATAGCCTAAAATGTTCGGTTCCAAGTGACTGATATCAAAATGGTCTCGATCGATCCACGTTTGCATCGGTTCAATCGCGCCAGAGTCGATCATAAAGCGGCTGCCGATTTCGTAAACTTGGACGAGGGTAGGAGCATTTTTGGTGCCGAGGCTTGCCTTCAATTTGTTCAATTCTTCATCGTAGTTGCCTTGGAAAACGGCTTTGACAACAACATCGTTTTGCGACTTGTTAAACGCGTCGACGAGCGCATCAACCGCTTTGCCGAGTTCACCACCCATGGCGTGCCACCAGACGATTTCCACAGGTTTTTTGGCGGTGGCGTTCGACGGACTGGAAGATGGCGCGCTCGCGGCATCGTCCTTCGAGGACGTGGTGTTCGAGGTCGCAGTATTGTTCGTCGTCGAGGCTGTGTTCCCGCAAGCAGCAAGGATAACCATGAAAACGAGCATAAGGGCTAATACGCTGAGACGGCTTTTGCTGCGCAGACTTTTTACAGCATGCATTGAGCGACAATCCTCCCTTTTTGGTAAATGTTCGGTGTGGGCTGATGAATCTTAAGCATCTATGGATAAGGCACGATCGTGCCGGCATCCCTATTAACCTTTCAGTGCACCAGCGGATAGACCGCTGATCAGATGGCGAAGACCAAAGATAAGGATGAGAAGACTCGGCAAAAGAACGATGACGATACCGGCGAGGACGATGTTCCAGCTTGTATATTCTTGAAATTGAAGCATACCCACGCCAATCTGAACGGTGCGCATCGTCTCATCGTTGGTGATAATGAGCGGCCACAAGTACATATTCCACGTCGTCAAAAACGTGTAAATCGCCAAAGTCGCCAGCGCAGGGCGGGTCATGGGCAGCACAATTTGTGCATACGTTCGAAGGTGCGAGGCGCCGTCAATTTTGGCTGCATCGATCACTTCCGATGATACTTGCAAGAAAGCTTGTCTCAGCAAAAAGACCCCAAAGGCACTCGCCAGAAAGGGGACGATCAATCCTTGATACGTATCGCCCCATTCCAGTTTCATGATCGTCAAATAGTTGGGAATGACAGCGACTTCCCAAGGAATCATCATCGTTGAAAGGTACAACAGAAAAAGCATGTTGCGCCCGGGAAAGCGCAGAAAGACAAAGGCATAAGCTGCCAGCGAGGCGGTGATCAGTTGGCCGATGGTCACGGCGCTGGAGACGATCAAACTGTTTAAAACAAAACGCAGAAGCGGCGCAGCTTTCAAGGCATTGACATAATTTTCAAAGGTCGGTTTTTCCGGGAGCCAGTGTGGTGGATAGGTCATCATCTCTTGGCCAGACATGAGCGACGTAGAAAACGTATAAAAAAACGGAAAAAGGATGAACACACTCATGAAAACCAGAATGACATAGGCGGGTACTTTTTCTGTCCATAGGCGCATCAAACCACCTCGAGTTTGGATGTTTAAAGCGTTGCCCTGTCCCTCAAGCTTTCCAAGGAAAGGCATACTTACTGATAGTGCACTTTCTTTTCCAAATAGCGGAATTGAAGAAGCGTGACGATGAGGACGACGAAAAAGAGGAAGAGCGCTTGTGCGCTTCCGGTACCAAAACGATAGTCACGAAAGGCTTCTAAATAGATGTTATAGACGAGAACATTGGTCGCGTTCATCGGACCGCCTTGCGTCAAAAGGTGAATTTGACCAAAGGCTTGCAGGGCACCGATGAGGGAGATGACAAGCAGGAAAAAGAGATTGGGTGTTATCAGCGGTAGGGCTACATGATAAAAGCTGCGCCACAGACCGGCCCCGTCGATGCGTGCGCTTTCAAACAATTCTTCCGGAACAGTCTGTAGGCCGCCTAAAAGGATGATAAAAGCAAAGCCAAAATTCAACCATACCGTCATCAAGGCGACCGAAAAGAGGGCGGTGTTCGGATCCGAAAGCCAAAACACTGGCGGGAGATGCACATACCCTAAAATGGCATTGAGCATACCCATGGTCGGATTGAACAGAAGCGCCCAGATGACCGAACCGGTAGCAACAGAGATCGCCAACGGTAAACTGAAGGCGAACTGAAACAAACGCTTCCCCCGGATGGCTTGATGACTCAGATAGGCCACGGGAAGGGCAAGGAGGATGGTCGTCGGTACTGTATAAAGAATAAACAGTCCTGTCACTTTGAGCGTCTGTAAAAAGTAAGGATTGGTAAAAAGTTGTACATAATTTTCAAAGCCGACATATTCGACCACTTGACCTTTTGGATCGGTGAGTTGAAAGCTCAAATAGACCGACTTGATCAGTGGATAAAAAAGAAATACGATAAAAAGGAAGAAGGACGGTAATAGAAAGACATACCCGATCCACATCTCTCGATTAAATAATCTCTTAAGCGGGAAAGTTGTTGAGGTTTTTTGAGAACGATCGACGGATGATGTCAAAGTCGGGTCCGTGTTTACGCGCATCCTTTCACCTCGTTTATGCTTGTCCAGACTGACATAGGCCAACCACGCTTCATTATACAGGTCTTGCACAGTCCATTGGTTAAGCATGTGTAAAGATTTTATGATGGTTATGTAAAGATTATGTTAAGAAAATGTAAAAGGGGTGAACGTGGTGTTGGAATATATCACCCAATCAGGCATAAAATGGTACTTTGAGCGTTATGGGCATGTGGTTGCACGTATCGGGCGAAGGCTATTGTTGATATTTGTTGTGGTGTACGGACTGGCCTTGGCGGGAAGCCCCTTTGTCTTTCGCCACCTTATTGCTGAAAGCTTCCCCCTTGTGATCTTTAGCTATAGTGATGGGCTATCCCTCATCATTCGCTTAGCGCTTGTCCTCGCTGTGATGGTCATGGTACCGATTTCGGCAGGGATGGTGCTCATGGAACTTTATCGCAGCGGATCGATACACACATGGAAGCATCTGCTCGTGACTTTCTTTCTTGCAGTCCTTTTGTTTTTTCTAGGGCTTGCTTTTGCGGCCTTTGTTCTCCTTCCGTTTTTGATTGCATTTATCACACGCCTTGGACAAGATTTTCACATTGAGGCGCTCTATGGCGCTGTGCAGTATACTAGCTTTGTGGTTGGACTCATGCTGCCGATGGGGCTTTTTTTTGAGCTCCCGTTGGTGATCACACTTCTCGTCCGCCTCAAAATCGTCACCTTAGCGAGACTTAAAAGC